>NZ_KB891262.1 GCF_000373365.1 Parafrankia discariae | reverse complement strand
ACAGACTATCTTTCATGCGATCACTACGCGTCGTCCGCCGCCAGGTCACTGACCAGGCGGATTTTTCCCCCTGACCGTCACGCGTGCGCACGTCGGGAAACCATCACGGAAATCACCGAACACCTCAACCCCGCACGCCGTTCCCGGACTAACCCACGCGCCATCAGACGAGGCCGACACAACGCCTACCGGGTCAAACGCCCAACAGATACCGGCACCCGCCATGATCGGCCACCTACGATCATCCTCGCCCGCGCGGCTTAACTAAGCGGTATTGCCCTATAGCCGATCACCGGCTAGTATGGTCGGCACGCCTGGCCACCAGGCATACCCCGAAACAGCACCGGCGCTGTCGGGCCGCCCGAATATCGCCCCGGGATACCGGACAGGCACGGATACCGCACGAACAGGAGAAGGAATTGTCGACGGCCGCGCCGGTTGATCGCGAGAAGCCGAACGGGCCTCGCTCGCGCAAGGGCGCCGCCACGCGCGCACGGCTGCTCGACTCGGCCAAGGCGGTCTTCGAGAAGGACGGATTCCTGGAGGCCCGGATCTCGGACATCGCCGAGCACGCCGGGCTTTCCCACGGCTCGTTCTACCACTACTTCGACTCCAAGGAGCAGATCTTCCGCGAGGTCGCCATGGAGATGACGGACCTGCTGAACGCTCCGCTGAGCACGTCGATCTTCCTGCCGTCGTCGACCGCGGTCCCCCGGGAGCGGATCAGGGCGGGCATCCGTACCTACCTCGAGAGCTACCGCGCGGAGGCGCGGATCATCGGGGTGATCGAGCAGGTGTCCCGCTACGACGCCCACCTCACCGACGAGCGGTTCGAGCACCAGCAGCGCGACCGGGAACGCGTCGTCGGTTCGATCGGGCAGTTGCAGAGCCTCGGCCTGGCGGATCCGGACGTCGACCCCGCGATCGCCGCGCACGCGCTCGGCGCGATGGTCTCCCGGTTCGCGGAGATGTGGTTCGTCCAGGGGCTGGTCGACTGCGACTTCGACGAGGTCGTCGACCAGCTCGCCCGGCTCTTCGCGAGCGCGCTGCGGCTGCGCGACCGGCCGGACGAGGACGGGCGGCCCTCCCCTACCCACGCGGAGTAGCCGCCGGCCGCCGGAGCACCCGGGCCGGTCGGCGGAACGAACCCATGCCCGGCACCCCGGTCGAGGTCGGTGTGAGACGACCATCGCCGAGGTCCGTGGGCGCCCACGGACCTCGGCGATCCGTAGATCAGCTCGCGCGCGGCGCGGGAACCTCCAGCACGAGGGCGCTCGCCATGCCACCGCCGGCGCACATCGCCGACACCGCCACTCCGCCGCCGCGGCGGCGCAGCTCGTGGATCAGCGTGATGATCTGCCGCGCGCCGGTCGTCGCGATCGGGTGCCCGAGGCTGCAGCCGCTGCCCAGGAAGTTGACGCGGCTGTCGTCGATCTCCAGGATCTTGGACGCCGCGACCGCCACGGACGCGAACGCCTCGTTGATCTCCCACAGGTCGACGTCGGCCACGGTGAGGCCGGCGCGCTTGAGGGCCTTCGGGATCGCCAGGGTGGGGGCGATCCCGGTCTCGGCCGGGGGCACCCCGACCGACGCCCAGGCCCGGACGATGCCCAGCGGCTCCAGGCCGTGCTCCGCGGCGTAGCCACCGTCGGTGATGACCATGGCGGCGGCGCCGTCGTTCGCGCCCGCCGCGTTGCCGGCCGTGATGCTGAAGCCCTCGATCTCGGGGTGCAGCGGCTTGAGCGAGGCCAGCTTCTCCAGGCTGGTGGAGCGCCGCGGGTGCTCGTCCACGGCGAAGGTGAAGCTCGTGCCGTCCCGCCGGGGCACCTCGATCGGGAAGATCTCGTCGGTGAAGCTGCCCGCGTCGATGCCGGCGATGGCCCGCTGGTGCGAGCGCAGCGCCCACGCGTCCATCTCCTCGCGGCTGACGCCGGCCTTGACGGCCGCGTTCCACCCGACGGTGATCGACATGTCGAAGTTCGGGGCCTCGGCGGTGTTCCGGTGGGTCGGGGAGTACCAGTCCTCGACCTCGTCGGTGCCGGGCCGGCGCCGCTTCGACCGCGGCGACGTGGAGGAGGAGTTCGTGCCGCCCGCGACGACGACGCGGTCCATCCCGGAAATGATCGAGGCGGCGGCGGTCTGCACCGCGACGAGCCCCGAGGCGCAGTGCCGGTTGTGCGCGACGCCGGCGGCGTTCACGAAACCGGCCTCGATGGCCGCGTAACGCGCGATGTCGCCGCCGCCGTAAAGCGACTCGCCCAGGACGACGTCATCGATGTCCGCGCTGTCGATACCGGACCGCCGGACTGCCTCCGCGACGGCCTGCGTACCCAGCTCGAAAGCGTCGACGTCCACAAGGGAACCCTTGACCGCGGTGCCGATCGCCGTCCGTGCGGTCGAGACGATTACCGCTTCATGCTCCGACAAGTTCGCTCCTCTGATGGGTACCACGAACCTCGCATGGCCGGAGCACAGGTCCCGCCGCTGTGAGGTGCCTCATATTGCCGAGTCGACGTCGGAGTCAAGATATGCGGAGACTCGCGACGTCGACCACTGCGAGCCCTGCAGGTAGTGGGTCCGGCCGAAATCGGCGCCGGCGTCGGCGCCGGCAGCGATCCGGCGCCCGTCATCGATCTCCCGTTCCGCACCCGCACCCGGCGTCGCCGGGGACCGGGCGGTCGGCGACGCCCGACCCCTGCTACCGGTCGCGCGCTGCCACCATGGGTAATTCTCTCAGAAGGGGCACGAAGGTGTCGACCGACGTGTTACCGGCTGGCGAGAGGCCCAGACCTCCTGGCGAGAACACCCGGCGCGCAAACCGCGCTCCGCACGCGGAGGACCGGGCCCGCCCCAGAGATCACCGGCCCTGGGACGGACCCCGTCGATCACGTCCGCCGGGGGCGGATCACACCTCGGGTCACAGGTGGCGGGCGCCCGAGGCCGCCATCGCCCGGATCATGTTGTCCTGCACGAAGGAGGCCACCAGAGCGCCGCCGCCGCGGTACGCGCTGCCCTGGCCGTAGCTGCGACCGTGCCCCGCGTAAGGGCTGCGGTGCGCCAGCAGCACCCATTCCGACGCCGGGCCGGGCTGGTGGAAGGTGATCGTGTGGCTGAGCACCCCGGTCGACAGCGACACGTGGGCCAGGCGCTGGCCGACGCCGGGATGCGGCCGCATCGCGGTCCCGATGAGGAAGCTGTCGGTGGAGAGCGCCAGCAGCGCCTGCGAGGTCACCAGGTCGTCGGGCGCCCCGGGCCAGCGGATCCAGACGTCGAGCTCGGGCGGGCCCACCTCGTCGGGGTCGCTGATGTCCACGTCGCCGACGACCCGCACCTGCCAGCCGCCGGAGCCGTTCGTCTCGACACCCGCGGCGCCCGCCGGCTCCGTCGGCGGGACGGGGGGCGGCGCCGGGTGCGTCTCGGCGTAGCTGATGAAGTCCGGCTCGTCGCCGGTGAGCAGCACCTGCGACTGCACGCACAGCCGCCCGCCCTGGCTGATCGACACCGCGCTGGCCGCCAGGCTCCGCCCGGAGTGCTGGCGGGTCACCGCGATGTCGAGCGGCGTGTCCGGGCGCGCCGCCCGCGCGAACACGGTGTGCAGGGTCTTGACCTTCTTGCCGTCCTGGCCGACCAGCGCCGCCACCAGGGACTGCGCCAGCAGCTGCCCACCGTGCGCCACCGGGCCGCCGAGCTGGATGCTGCCGGCGCGGTAGCGGTCGGTGTCGACGGGCTCGAGCTCGAGGGACGCGAGGACCGCGTCGAGGGAGAACATCGGTTACCGCGGTCCGAAGCGCAGGGCGCCGTCGAGGCGGATGTTCTCGCCGTTGAGATAGGAGTTGCGGGCGATCGACTCGACCAGCAGCGCGAACTCCTCGGGCTTGCCGAGCCGGTGCGGGAAGATGATGTCCTTGACGAACTTCTCCCGCATCTGCTCCGGCACGCCCATCATCCGCGGGGTTCCCATGGTCCCCGGCGCGATGGCGCAGACCCGCACGCCGATCGGGGCCAGGTCACGGGCCATCGGCAGGGTCATGCCGAGGATGGCCGCCTTGGCCGCGCTGTAGGACACCTGGCCGATCTGGCCCTCGATCCCGGCGATGGAGGCCGTGTTCACCACGACCCCGCGCGTGCCGTCCGCGTCCGGCTCGTTGCCGGCCATCGCGGCGGCGGACAACCGGGTCACGTTGAAGGTGCCGAACGCGTTCATCTCCATGGTCTTGATGAACGACGACTTCTCATGCGGCGTCGCGTCCCGCCCGACGGTGCGCCCCGCGCCCTTGACCCCACCGCCGGCCACGTTCGCGACGACGGCCAGCGGGCCGCCCGCCTGCGCGGCCTCGATCGCGGCCTGCACGTCCTCGTCGCTGTTCACGTCACCACCGACAGCGGAGGCCGAGTCACCGAGCTCCTTGGCCAGGGAGGCCGCGGCCGCGGCGTCCTGGTCGAAGATCACTACGTGCATGCCGGCCTCGACCAGCTGCCGCACCGTCGCGGAACCGAGGCCGCCGCCGCCACCCGTCACTATCGCTGAACGTCCGTTCAGGTCCAACGGTCATCACCCTTCGTCCACCCGGAACCGACAACTCCGCGCACCGCCGGTCCGATCTGCGCGCCGCCGGTCCGACCACGGTCGGACCGGTTTCGCACGGCCGGCTTGGCCATGTCGCATGCTAAATCCATACTGACTCCGACGTCACTTTTGGTTCGAGGGGCGAGCGGAGCCGGCCGTCGATGTCGTGGTGCCCGAGTCACTCCGCACGCCGCCCGCACAACGCACTCGGCCCCGGCGGGTGAGGCCGGGGCCGAGCACGTGACGGCCGTGGCGGCCGTGGTCGCGGTGGGGTCGCGGTGGGTCTACTGGCCGGTCCAGCGCGGCGGGCGCTTCTCTGCGAACGCCACGGCGCCCTCCTTGGCGTCCGCCGAGGTGCGCACCACCGCGACGAACTCCTCCTGCCGGTCGAACGCCTCCTCGAGCGGCCAGTCGACCGAGCGCGCCAGCACCTGCTTGGAGGCCGCGAGCGCCAGCGGCGCGTTCGCGGCGATCTCCTCGGCGAGCTCGAGCGCCACCTCGAGCGCCGCGCCCGGCTCGGTGAGGCGGTTGACGAGGTGGACGTCGGCGGCCTCGGTCGCGGGCCACATCCGGCCGGTCAGGACGAGCTCCATCGCCAGGTGGTAGGGGATGCGGCGCTGCAGCCGCAGCAGGCCGCCGGCAGCCGCGGCCAGGCCGCGCTTCACCTCGGGCAGGCCGAACTTCGCGTCCCGCGCGGCGACGATCAGGTCACAGGACAGCACGATCTCGAACCCGCCGGCGAGCGCGTAGCCCTCGACCGCGGCGATCAGCGGCTTGCGGGGAGGCTGGCGGACCAGCCCGGCGAAGCCCCGGCCCGGCACGATCGGACGCTCGCCGCGGGCGAAGCCCTTCAGGTCCATCCCGGCGCAGAACGTCTTGTTCGCGCCGGTGATGACACCGATGCTCAGGTCGTCCCGGGCGTCGAGCTGCTCGAGCGCGGCCGCGATGGCCGTCGCCAGGCTCAGCGACATGGCGTTGCGCGCCGCCGGCCGGTTCATGGTGAGGACCAGCACCCGGCCGTGCTCGGTCAGGACGAGCTCTTCGGACGCGGCGGGAGGGGCGTCCGACAGGGAGCCGTCCGGACGGGAGGTCTGCACGTCAGCCATGATGCTCTCTCTGGTGAACGGGCCAGGCGGCCACGGGGTCCGCCCGCCGCGGCGGCGGGCGGGCGGGCGGGGCAGGGCGAACGGAAGCCGTGGGCGGCGGGCCGGCGGGGTGGGTCAGGAGGTCCGGGGCTCGGGCCGGCCGGGCTGCTCTCCCCCGCGGGCCTCGCCGTAGGACCGCTTGGGGACCATCACCTTGCGCCGGTAGACGCAGACCAGGGTGCCGTCCTGGTTGAGACCGCGGGTCTCGACCGTCACGATGCCGCGGTCGTCCTTGCTCTTCGACTCCACCTTGTCGAGCACCGTCGACTCGCCGTAGATCGTGTCCCCGTGGAAGACCGGCGCCACGTGCCGCAGCGACTCGACCTCGAGGTTGGCGATCGCCTTGCCCGAGACGTCGGCGACGGACATCCCGAGCAGCAGCGAGTACACGTAGTTCCCGACGACCACGTTGCGCTTGAACTGCGTGGTGTGCTCGGCGTAGTTGGCGTCCAGGTGCAGCGGGTGGTGGTTCATCGTGAGCAGGCAGAACAGGTGGTCGTCGTACTCGGTGACCGTCTTTCCCGGCCAGTGCTTGTAGACCGCGCCGACCTCGAACTCCTCGTAGTACCGACCGAACTGCATGACGACCCCTGTTCCTTCCCGCGAGCGCCCCTGGCGGGCGGATCCGTCCACGTCTCACCACCCCCGCACGCGCAGGGTCCCACCTGGCGGCCGGGCCGGACAGCCCGGCCGGGCGTTCAGCCGCGCAGCTTGTACTCCTGGAGCAGGGCGCGGCTGATGATGCGCTTCTGCACCTCGGAGGTCCCCTCGCCGATGAGCATGAACGGGGCTTCCCGGTAGAGGCGCTCGATCTCGTACTCCTTGGAGTACCCGTAGCCGCCGTGGATCCGGAACGACTCGGTCGTCACCTCGTGGCAGTACTCACTCGCCAGGTACTTGGCCATTCCCGCCTCGACGTCGTTACGCTGCCCGCTGTCCTTCTTCCGGGCAGCGTTGACCATCATCAGATGGCCCGCCTCGACCTTCGTGGCCATGTCCGCGAGCTTGAACGCGATCGCCTGATGATCGGCGATCTGGTGACCGAAGGTCCGCCGCTGCTGCGCGTAGGCGATCGCCAGCTCGAACGCCCGGATCATGATCCCGCAGGCCCGCGCCGCGACGTTGACCCGCCCGACCTCCACCCCGTCCATCATCTGGTAGAAACCACGACCCGCCGCCCCGGGACCACCCAGGATCGAACTCGCCGGCGCCCGGTGACCGTCCAGGATCATCTCGGTGGTCTCGACGCCCTTGTACCCGAGCTTCTCCAGCTTCCCGGGAATCGTGATACCACCATCGGTACCGAAACCCGGCTCCTTCTCCAACAGGAACGTCGTCATGTTCCGGTAGACCGACTCCGCGCCCTCGTCCGTCTTCACCAACGTCGCGACCAGACCGGCCCGGGCACCGTTGGTCAGCCACATCTTCTGCCCACTGATCGTGTACCCGCCGCCGTCGGCGTCACGGTCGGCCCGGGTCGTGATCGCCGAGACGTCCGAACCGCAGCCGGGCTCACTCATCGAGAACGCCCCACGCAGCTCACCGGTCGCCATCAGCGGCAACAACCGCTCCCGCTGCTCGTCGGTCCCGTGCTGCAACACCAGGTACGCCACGATGAAATGCGTGTTGATCACACCGGACACGCTCATCCAACCGCGGGCGATCTCCTCCACGACCAGCGCGTAGGTCAGCAGCGACTCACCCAGCCCGCCGTACTGCTCCGGGATCGTGATCCCGAACAGGCCCATCTCCTTCATCGCCTCGACGATCGCCTCGGGATACTCGTCCTTGCGCTCGAGATCACCCGCGTTCGGCAGGATCTCCCTGTCGACGAACGACCGCACCGCCGCGAGGATGTCGGACTGCACCTCGGTCAGCCCGTCGGTCTGCGCGATCCTGCCCATAGCGGCTCCTGTGTCCTTCGGAGGTCTCGACGGGGAACTTGACGGGGAAACAGCCGACCGGGTCAGCCGGCCGGAGGCTCGAAGCTCACCGTGCGCGCCATCCCCGCCGCCCGGCCCTTGCCCGCGATCACCTCGGCCATCTTCCGGCTCGCCTCGTCGATCATCTCGTCACCGAGCATCACCGCGCCACGCAACCCACCCTCGTCCGAGGTATGCCAGGCGTAGGCGTCCAGGATCAGCTCCGCGTGGTCGTAATCCTCCTGCCGCGGGGCGTACACCTCGTTCGCCGCGTCGATCTGCCCCGGGTGCAGCACCCACTTGCCGTCATAACCCAACGCCGCGGACTTCTTCGCCACCCCACGGAACGCCTCGACGTCCCGGATCTGCAGGAACGGCCCGTCGATCGCCTGCACCCCCCGCGCCCGCGCCGCCTCCAGAATCTTGAACAGCACATAGTGGAACGGGTCCCCCGGATAATCCGGGTTCAACGCCCCCACCACCAGCGACGGCATGTTCATCGACGCCATGAAGTCCGCCGGCCCGAAGATGATCGTCTCGATCCGCGGACTGGCGAACGCGATCTCCTTCACGTTCGACAGACCCAGCGCGTTCTCGATCTGCGCCTCGATACCGATCCGACCGACCTCGAAACCCATGACCTCCTCGATCTGCGTCAACAGCAGATCAAGCCACTGCACCTGCGCGGCGGTCTGCACCTTCGGCAGCATCACGCAGTCCAGGTTCGCCCCCGCGCCCTCGACCACCGTCACCACGTCACGGTAAGTCCACTTCGTCGTCAGGTCGTTGACCCGGACCACCCGGGTCTTGCCCTTCCAGTCCCCCTCGTTCAGCACCGCGACCACGTTCCCCCGCGCCGACTCCTTCGCCCCCGGAGCGACCGAGTCCTCCAGATCACAGAAGATCTGATCGGCGGGCAGGCCCTGCGCCTTGCCCAACATCTTCACGTTCGAAGCCGGAACAGCCAGACACGACCGGCGAGCACGCAGAGGCATTCTGGTCAGAGACTCCTTCGTCGGGCCGGCCCGCCGCGGCAGCGGGAGAACCGGTCGTCACGGCTGGTCGGACAGCGCCCGGCGGCGGGGCGAGTGGCCCCGCCACGGTAGTCCATGGCGCCGGAGCATCCATGTCGATCGTCACCGACGTGGGACGGGGCCTCCCGCCGGCCGGAACAGCCGGCGGACCGCCCGCGGCACCGGCCACCCCCGGCACGCTCCACACGAAAGCAGGACGTCCACGCCACGTCGTGGTGGTGTGCGGGCAGTCACAGGACCGCCGAGGTTCGCCGGCGACGGACACCGAGTCGACCGTGGAGCGCCACACATTGTGGAGCGGTCACCCCCGGGTTCGGCCGACCTGCGGTATCAGGCCCCATCGCCGCGAAACGGCTGGTGTCACCCCGGTACGGTCGGTGACGACGATGACGGGGCCCACGGGCGCGGCGGCGCGTCCGGGCACCCCGTCAGATCGCACGGAGGAGTGGACAATGCCGTTAACCAGCACCAGCGACGTCTAC
Organism: Parafrankia discariae; assembly: GCF_000373365.1. Taxonomy (NCBI): domain Bacteria; kingdom Bacillati; phylum Actinomycetota; class Actinomycetes; order Frankiales; family Frankiaceae; genus Parafrankia; species Parafrankia discariae. The sequence goes on along the minus strand of NZ_KB891262.1, from coordinate 14,268 downwards.
TACGATCCCTACGACGCCGGGATCGACGCCGATCCGTACCCGGTCTGGCGGCGTCTGCGCGACGAGGCACCGCTCTACTACAACGAGAAGTACGACTTCTACGCCCTCAGCCGCTTCGAGGACGTCGAGCCGGCCCTGAGCGACTGGAACACCTACCGGTCCGGCCGGGGCTCCATCCTGGAGCTCATCAAGGCCGACATCCAGCTGCCGTCGGGAATCATCCTCTTCGAGGACCCGCCGATTCACGACCTGCACCGCGGCCTGCTCGCCAGGGTCTTCACACCACGGAAGATGAACGCGCTGGAGCCGAAGATCCGCGAGTTCTGCGCGCGTTCCCTCGACCCGCTCGTCGGCACCGAGCGTTTCGACTTCATCCGGGACCTCGGCGCCCAGATGCCGATGCGCACGATCGGATTCCTGCTCGGTATCCCGGAGGCCGACCAGGAGGCGATCCGGGACCGTCTCGACGAGGGCCTGCAGCTGCGCGAGGGCGAGGACCCCTCGGTGTCGGCCGAGGACTTCAACGCCGCGGAGTTCGGCGCCGAGGAGTTCGGCACCTACATCGACTGGCGCGCCGCGCATCCCTCCGACGACCTGATGACGGAGCTGCTGACCGCCGAGTTCGAGGACGAGACGGGAACCGTCCGCAGGCTGCACCGGGGCGAGGTGCTCACCTACGTCACCATGCTCGCCGGGGCCGGGAACGAGACGACCACCCGGCTCATCGGCTGGGCCGGGAAGATCCTCGCCGAGAACCCCGACCAGCGGCGCGAACTGGTCGAGGACCGCTCACTCATCCCGAACGCGGTCGAGGAGCTGCTGCGTTTCGAGGCGCCCTCACCGGTCCAGGCGCGCCATGTCGCCCGCGACGTCGAACACCACGGCCACACCGTGCCCGCGGGCAGCATCATGGTGCTGCTGAACGGCTCGGCGAACCGGGACGAGCGCCGCTTCGCCGACCCCGACCGCTTCGACGTCCACCGCGACGTCGGCCGCCACCTCAGCTTCGGCTACGGCATCCACCACTGCCTCGGCGCGGCGCTGGCCCGGCTCGAGGGCCGGGTCGCCCTCGACGAGGTCCTCAGCCGGTTCCCGACCTGGGAGATCGACTGGGACAACGCCGTCCAGGCCCGCACCTCCACGGTCCGCGGCTGGGAGACGATGCCGGCCTTCGTGCGTTAGACGGCCGCCGGGCCGACCACGACGTCCGACCGACCACGACATCCGAATCCAACGATCAACGATCGGAGATGGGTCATGAGCATTCGAGTCGTCCAGTGGACCACCGGGGGTGTCGCGCGCAGCGCGGTGCGCGCCGTCCTCGCGCATCCGCGCCTGGAACTCGTGGGCTGTTTCGCGTGGAGCGCCGAGAAGGACGGCAAGGACGTCGGTGAGCTGTGCGGCTTACCGCCGCTCGGTGTCCGGGCCACCAGCAGCTTCGACGAGATCATCGCGCTGCGGCCCGACGTCGTGCTCTACATGCCGTTGCTGTGGGACGTCGACGACATGGTGCGGCTGCTCGAGGCCGGCATCAACGTCATCTCCACGGCGAACTTCCTCACCGGTCGGTCCTACGGCGAGAAGGACATGAACCGGCTGCACGAGGCCGCCCGGCGCGGCGGGGTGTCCCTGTACGGAACCGGGATCAACCCCGGCCTGGCCGGGGTCGTGGGCCTCACCGCGGCCGCGCTGTGCCGGGAGGTGGAGAAGATCTCGATCCTCGAGGCCGCCGACTGCACCCACTACGCCTCGGCCGAGACCTGGCAGGCGCTCGGCTTCGGGTCACCGCCGGACACCCCCGGGCTGGCCGACGCGGCGAAGCAGCGCCAGCTCGTCTTCCAGGACGCGGTCGAGGTGATCGCGAAGGCGCTCGGCGTCGAGCTCGAGGAGGTGCGCTACGCACCCGAGTTCGGCCTGGCGACCAGGGACCTGGACCTCGGTTACATGACCATCCCGCGGGGCACCGTGTGCGGGCTGAAGGGCCGCTGGCAGGGCATCGTGCGGGGCCGGCCGCTGATCGAGCTGGGCCTGCTGTGGCGGCTGGGCAACGCCATGGAGCCCGACTGGCCGATCGAGGAGGGGTACGTCATGGAGGTCCGTGGGCACCCCAACGTGCGGCTGCGCTACGAGTTCGACTACGCCGCGGACGCCGTGGACCGCGACGCGCACACCGCCAACCCGGCGGTGAACGCCGTTGCGGCCGTGGTGGCCGCGCCCCCCGGCCTGGTCACCGCGGACGACCTCCCGCTCGTCACCGCCGGATCCATCGCCACACCGTAGGGCCGCCCAGTCTCCAGCCCCCGGCTTCCAGCCCTCGGCTTCCGGCCTCCGGGTCGGAAGCCGGGGCCGGAAGCGCGGGCGGTCCGGACCGGCGGGGTCAGCCGCCGCGGGCCTCGACGAGCGCGCCGCGGTTGATCTTCGTGGCCTCGCTGCGCGGGAGCGCCTCGACGATCTCGATCGTCTTGGGCACCTTGTAGGCGGCGAGCCGGCTCTTCGCGTAGGCGATGACCTCCGCGGGCGACGGGGGCCGCGCCGGGTCGGCGGGCTGCACGACGGCGTGCACCCGCCGGCCCCACTCCGCGTCCCGCAGCCCGATGACGACGATGTCGGCGATCTTGGGATGGTCGATGAGCGCCGTCTCGACCTCGGCCGGGAAGACGTTCGCCCCACCGGTGATGATCACGTCGACGCGGCGGTCCACCAGGTACAGGAAACCGTCGGCGTCGAGGTAGCCGAGGTCGCCCACTGTCTCGAAGCCGTCGTCGGTGCGGCGCAGCCGCGGCGCCTGACCGAGGTAGGTGTAGCCGCCGTAGCTCGACCGCGGCGCGCGCAGGTAGATCTCGCCGATCTCCCCGACCGGCGCCGACTCGCCGTCCGCGCCCAGGATCCGGACCTCGGTGCCGCGGAAGCCCCGGCCCACGCTGCCCGGCCTGGCCATCCACTCGTCGCCGCGCAGCGCGGTGATGCCGAGGGCCTCGGTCATCCCGTAGGCCATCACGATGCGCTCGGCGCCGATCAGCCCGGCCCACCGGTGCACCAGCGAGTGCGGCATCGGCGCCGCCCCCTGCATGATCCACTGGATGCTGGACAGGTCGCGGCCGTCGACGTCCGGCAGGTCGCCGATGCGCTGCAGCATGGTCGGGGTGGCGGTGAACGTGCTGATCCGGTGCCGCTCGAGCACGCCGACGACCCGGGCGGCGTCGAACTTCTCCATCACCACCAGCCGGTCCCCCGCCAGCAGGTTGTACAGGGTGGAGAACCCATTGGCGTGGTACATCGGGGCGAGCACCAGGATCACCTGCGGCCGCGGTACCGGGTGCCACTGTTCGACGAACGGCGCGGTGGCCCGGGCGTCGAAGACGGCCGGGCGCGCGTTGAGGATCACCTTCGGCGTGCCCGTCGAGCCGCTGCTGCAGATGCCGTTGGTCTGCGGCGACGTCGCGTCGGGCAGGTCCGGGACGGCGAGGTCGGCCGTCGCGTCGATCCACCCGATGTCCTCGGGCCCGAGGAACACGGGGGCGTCGACGGTCTCCCGCAGCCGGGCGAGCTCCCAGTCCGGCAGGTCCCAGCGCACCGGCACCGGCACGGCGCCCAGCTTCCAGGCCGCCAGCGCGCTGAACACGAACTGCGGCGAGTTGCGCAGGCCCAGGCCGAGCAGGTCGCCGGGGCCGAGCCCGCGGGCCGCGAGGGCGCCGGCGAGCTGGCCCGAGCGCCGGTCGAGCTCGACCCAGGTGAACGCCGGTTCGACGCCGTCCAGCGCGATGTGGCGTAAGGCGATCTCGTCAGGGCGCTCGGCGACGAGTTCTCGAATGCGCCGAGCGTAGCTGACCGTGTCGTCCACGGCGTATCCCTCCGTAGGTCCCGCCGGCTCCCACGGAGGGACGAGTCCGAAAACTGACTTAATAATTAACCGTGTCTGGCGTCGGGCGAAACCGTTCGATGTGACCCGGCCCGCGCCGCGTGACCCGGCCCGCGCCGCGGTCCCGGCGTTCGTGGCGAAGCCGCGGCCGGCCGTCCGCGCGTCGTCCCGGGCCGGCGCGGGCGGACGTCCAGGCTGGGAGCGCCGCCGGAGCTCGGCACTCGGCACTCGGCACGCGGCACGCGGCACACAAGGCTCGGCCGTGGGTCCTCGGAACACCTCGGGAGGTCAGCATGAAGATCGTTGTGATCGGTGGCGGTGGGCTTGTCGGCTCGCGGGTCGTGGCGCGGCTGACCGGGCTCGGGCACCGGGCGGTGGCCGCCTCGCCCCGGACCGGCGTCAACGCCCTCACCGGCGAGGGCCTGGCGGCCGCGCTCGACGGCGCCGCCGTGCTCGTCGACGTGGCGAACTCACCGTCGTTCGAGGACGACGCGGTGCTGCGCTTCTTCGAGACCTCGACCGCCAACCTGCTCGCCGCCGAGGCGGCCGCCGGGGTCGGGCACCACGTCGCGCTCTCGGTGGTCGGCACCGGCCGCCTGACCGCCAGCGGGTACTTCCGCGCGAAGACCGCGCAGGAGCGGCTGGTCTCGGCCGGCCCGATCCCCTACTCGGTCGTCCGCGCCACCCAGTTCTTCGAGTTCGTCGGCGCCATCGCGGACGCCGGCACCGCGGACGGCACGGTGCGCGTCCCCCCGGTGTTCATCCAGCCGATCGCCGCGGACGACGTCGCCGCCGCGGTCAGCGGCACCGCGCTCGGGACGCCGGCGAACGGGGTCGTCGAGATCGCCGGCCCGGAGCGGTTCCGGCTCGACGACCTCGTCCGCACGGTGCTGTCCGCCCACGACGACCACCGACCCGTCGTCGCCGACCCCCGGGCGCGCTACTTCGGCGCGTCGCTGGACGATGGGACCCTGACGCCCGGCGACGACGCCGCGCTCGGCGGGACCCACCTCGTCGACTGGCTGAAGGAACGGTAGGAACCCGGTGACGACCTTCGCCCTCATCCCCGGCGCCGGCGGCTCCGCCTGGTACTGGCACCGCGTCGCCCCGCTGCTGACCTCGCGCGGCCACCGGGCCGTCGCCGTCGACCTGCCCGGTGACGACGAGTCCGCCGGGCTGCCGGAGTACACGGGGCTGGTCCTCGACGCGGTCCGCGGGCGGGACGACGTGGTCGTCGTCGCGCAGTCGCTCGGCGGGTTCACCGCGCCGCTCGTCGCCGCGCGGACGCCGGTGCGCGGTGTCGTCCTGGTGAACGCGATGGTCCCCGCGCCGGGCGAGACCCCGGGCGACTGGTGGGGCAACACCGGCGCCGAGGACGCGCGGACCGCCACGGCGCGGGCGGCCGGGTACACCACCGAGTTCGACCCGTCGGTGTACTTCCTGCACGACCTGCCCCGCCAGGTCGCGGCCGACGGCGAGGCCCACCAGCGGGCCGAGGGCCCCGCGGTGTTCGCCTCGACCTGTGACCTCGACGCGTGGCCCGACGTCCCGACCCGGGTCGCCGCCGGCGCCGACGACCGGTTCTTCCCGGTCGACTTCCAGCGGCGCGTCGCCCGGGAGCGGCTGGGCGTCGAGGCGGACACGCTGCCCGGCGGCCACCTCCTCGCGCTGAGCCAGCCGCAGGCGCTCGTGGACTACCTGCTGGCCGGCTGAGGCCCTCCGCAGGGCTGAGCGCCGGCCGGGGCTATTTGACCTCGGTCAGGGTGCCGTTCCGCACCGAGTAGACGAAGCCCCGCACGGCGTCGGTGTGCGGGATGAACGGGCTCGACCGGACGCGCGCGATGGACTGGCGGACATCCTCGTCGAGGTCGTCGAACGCCTCGGCCGCCCAGGGCGGGCGGATCCCGGTGTCCGCGGTGATCTGCGCCTTGAACTGGTCGTCGGTGAACGTCAGCATGCCGCAGTCGGTGTGGTGGATCAGAATGATCTCCCGGGTGCCGAGCAGGCGCTGGCTGATCGCCAGCGACCGGATCTCGTCGTCGGTGACGGCACCGCCCGCGTTGCGGATCACGTGCGCCTGGCCCTCCCGCAGGCCCAGCAGGCGGTAGACGTCCAGCCGGGCGTCCATGCAGGCCACGATCGCGACGCCGAGCTCAGGCGGCAGCGGCAGGTCACCCTGGTCGAAGCCGCGGGCGTAGGTTTCGGCGTTCGCAAGCAGATCGTCCGTCGCGGTCACGATCAGCACTCCTCCGGTCGGGCCCACCAGCCGGGCCGCCCCGGCTACGGCCACATTCCTACCGGAGCAGTGAAGAAGTCAACGCCCGACCCGAGGTCTCCGACCCGGAGACCTCGGGTCGGCGCACCCCTTCCCCTTTCTCGGCGATCTCGCCTTTTCGTACCCGAAAAACGGGTTCACCGTCAGGCAAGAGGAGGAAAGAGGCAAGAAGGAAATCAAAGGACGAGCGGCTCGTCAGCGCGGACGGATTCCGGGCGGTCAGATCCGGCCGGCAACCGTGCGGGCCAGTTCCTCCAGTGGCCCGTTGTTCTCCGCGGGGTCGTTGCTGCGCACCAGTTTGATCGAAACCCAGAAGCCGGCTTTGTTGACAAAGACCCCCTGGTCCTCGAGATAGGCCTCGTCACCGATGCCCGACAACGGTCGGAGATCGTGGCCGGTGCCACGCTCGGCGGCGAGATAGTTCGCCGCGGTCTCCCCGACGAAGACCTCGACCTGGGCCGTCGGCCCACTGGGTGGCGCCGTGTAGGTGCACGTCTCGGCGAGCGACACGGGGCTGCTGAGCGGCGTGCCGGCGAGTTTCTCCGCCTCCGGCCCGGTCACGAGGGAGCAGGCGTCCGCCGGCGCGGCGGCGGACGGCGCCGCCGTCTCCTCGGGCTTGTTTCCACCGGTGGCCGCCGGGCCCTGTCGCCCGGGTGCGGACGAGGAAGCCGCGTCATCACCCGAGGTACCGCATCCGGACACGCCGAGCAGCACGAGGACCGCGCATACGGGCAGCACCGCACGGGCACCGACGTAAAAACTTTTCAGAACAGAAGGATTCATGCTGGCCCCCATTGGTCGGAACCCGTCGACGCACTCGAACGCCGGACAGGGACGAGCAGATTACTCCCGGATCCACCGATCTTGTGACGGCATGTGTGCCCGGTTCCGGAAAGCAGCGGATCGCGAGCCGACGGCGACGGTCATCCGGGTCCGAGCAGCCGGGCCAGCTTGCCCTCGAACTCCTCGCGGGTGAGCACGCCCGCGTCCCGCAGCTCGCCGAGCCGGCGCAGCCGATCACGCAGATCCAGCTCTCCGGACAGAGCGGCGGCAGAGGACAGAGCGGCGGCAGGCGGAACGGGTGCCGCCAGGCCGAGACGACGCAGGATCAGATCCGTGATCTCCCTGCCGGCACGCCTGTCCACGTTCGTGATCTCCGCCTTCCCCCCCGAAGCGAACACGGTGATCTTCCCGAACGCCAGGCCGGCGGCCCACTCCACCGAGGAGACGTTTCTCAGCTGGAACTCCTCGCTGGCCCGCCGCCGCCGGCCTTCCGACACGAACAGCAGGCGGCGATCGGTGAGCACGACGAGTCCTCCCTCCCTGCCCCGCGAGCCCCGGGCCAGGCGCTCGACGTGTTCCCCCGCCCACAGATGCTCCGCGAGGTATCTGACCTCCCGGCTGCGACCGATCCTCAGGCGCGCCTTCCGCCTGGCGTGCTCGATGTCCTCGCGCAGCCGCGGCGGGCCCGAGTTTCCGCTGGCCGACAGGTCGTCACCGCTCACCCGCCGGCCGCCCGCGTTTCCCGGTTCATGCGGACATGGTGGCATCGTCCGTGCTGTCCGGCGATCTCGCCGGACGCATCCGCGGCGCGGGACGTCCGGAACGGCCCGGGCGGGTCTGGCGGTCCCGCGCGGGGTGTCCGGCGCGGCCGGACGCCGGGTGGAACGAGGGCGGAAGGGAACGGCTCGGATCAGTCGGACCGGACTAGACCCGCGTCGGCGTGGTCCGGCTGGGCGGCACCGCCGGTCGCGACGAGCCTGCCGGCCAGCTGGGTCCGCGCCGTCACGCCCAGCTTCCCGAACACGGAGCGCAGGTGGTGTTCGACGGTCTTCTCGCTGAGGACGAGCTCCCGGGCGACCTGGCGGGTGGTGAGACCCGCGGCGACCAGCTTCGCGACGGCGAGTTCCGCGGTGCTCAACCGGGACGCGTCCCGTTCCCGGCGCCGGCCTTCCCGGGGTGTCCATCCGCCCGCGACCAGTTCGCTCTCGCAGCGGTCCAGGTGTGGACGGGCGTCCAGCAGGGTGAAGACCTCGTGGGCGGCCTGTAGCTGCCCGACCGAGTCGGTGGGTCGGCCCGCGCCGCGCAGGAAGGCGCCGTAGGAGTGGTGGAGCAGTGCCTGTTCGAAGGGCAGCTCGATCCGCCCGAACTCGGCGAGGCCGGCGCGGAAGGCCGCGTCGGCGGCGCCCGCGTCGCCGCGCAGGGCTTCCAGGTTGCCGCGGTTGCGGGCGGCGGCGGCCATCGCGGAACGCCGGCCCCACCGCCTGGCCGCCGTTTCGAACCGGACGAGAACCCGCTCGGCCCGTTCGAGGTCACCGACCTCCACCAGGGCGTCGACGAGGACGTCCTGCCAGCCGGCGATGCCGGGCTCGGCGTCGAGGTCCAGCAGCCCGGAGCGGACCGGCGGTTCGAGGGCGGCGACGATCTCGGCGGGCCGGCCACGGGCCCGCGCCAGGTGGGCGGTGGCGATGGCCGTGCTCGCGACGAGGTGGGGAAACCCGCTCGCGGCGAAGACCCGCGTCGTCCGGACGTGTCGCTCCGCCTGTGCCCACTGGCCGCGCGCCGCGGGAACCAGGACGCCGATCTGGTGGCAGTACGGGACCATCACGCCGTCGTCGGAGTCGGCCATCAGCGACAGCGCGAGATCGCAGTGGATCGCGGAGTCGTCCCAGAGCCCCGCCCGGTACTCGGCCTGGGCGAGCGTGGTCGTGACCAGCACCCGGAACAGCAGCGAGCGGTCCCGGCTGGCGGCCAGGACTCCGCTCAGGTCCCGGCGGGCGTCGGCGAGCCTGTCGACCAGGGCGTAGAGCTGCCCCCGGCCGGCGAGCAGGTCCAGGTCGGCCACGGAGGCGATCGCGGGGTCCGGCAGGTCGGTGACCGACTCGAGCACGGCGTCGAGCTGCCCGCTCGCCGCCAGCCCGCTCATCCGCGTCTGCCCGACGAGGTCGAACGCCGCGTGGCCGGAGCTCAGTGCCAGCGCCCGCCCGGCCCACTCGGCGGACTCCGCGCCGCGCAGCCTCGTCGAGTAAAGGGCGGCGAGCCAGGCGGCGACCCGGGCACCGAGCGGCGGGTCGGGGTCGACACCGCTGTCCGGGGCGCAGCGCCGCCACGCGTTCCGCAGCAGCGTCTCGGCCTCGTCCGCGTCACCGCGTTGGAAGGCGAAGCGGGCCAGCAGGTAGTCGCGCCAGGCGGTCGGTTGGAAGCCGCGGACCTCGGCCACCTTCCCGAAGGGGTCGGGCAGGTCACCCGTCAGCAGCTGACAGTCCGCCGCCTCCAGGATCAGCTGCTCGTGGTCGGCGCGTGCCGGGGCGAGCCGCGCGGCGGTGGACAGGTGGCCCGCGGCGGCGGCCCAGGCCCCCGCGGCCGCCTCCTCCCGGCCCAGCCGGGCCAGCTCCGTCGCCAACCCGCCGTCCGGCCCGGTGGCGGCACGGGCCAGGTGGTGCAGCCGCGGGGCCTCGTCCTCGGCGAGCTCCGCCGCCCGGGTGTGCAGCTCGGCCCGCCGCGCCGGACCCGCCTGCTCGTAGACGGCGGCGTGCACCAGGGGATGCGGGAACCGCAGGCCCCGCGCGACCGGCCGCTCCACCAGCAGCCCCGCCGCGATCGCCTGCTCCAGCGCCCGCAGCGGCTCGTCCAGCCCGGCGACCGCCGCGGCCTGGGACAGCGTGGGATGCGCGCCGAGGACACTGGCCGCGGTCGCCAGTTCCCGGCCCTGGACCGGTGCCGCCGCGAGCCTCGCCACCACGAGCATCGCGAACGAGCGCGGCACCGGGAGCGGCATGTCGAGATCGTCGAAGGCCTTCGCCGGGACCTGCTCGAGCAGCGCACGGGCGTGCAGCGGATTGCCTCCGGTGTGGGCTCGCAGCCGGACGCACGCCCGCCAGGAAAGCGGGCCGGTGGCGTGCGCGGAGCTCAGGGCCCGCAGCTCGATGTCGTCCAGCCCTTCGAGCAGAACGCGGACGGTCCGCTCATCCACCAGCAGCCGGCGGAGCCCGTCCGGCAGCCGCGCGTCCACCAGATCGCGGACCATCAGCACGGCGAGAACCCGGTCGGCCCGCAGCCGCCGCAGCGCGAACGTCAGCGCCTGCAGGGACGGCCGGTCGGCCCAGTGCGCGTCGTCGACGACCAGCACGACCGGACCGGAGCGCTGCAACTCGCCGAGCAGGTCGACCAGAGCCGCGCCGGCGACCAGCGGGTCGGGCGACGGGATCCGGCCGGCGGCCGCCGGCCCGCCGGGGAAAGCCTGATCCGGCCCGCCCGGGAAAGTCTGATCCGGCCCGACGAGCCTGGCCGCTTCGGTCGTCAGCTGGTCGAGCACCCCGAGGCTGAGTCCCGTCTCGTCCTGCTCGCCGCTCGCCCACAGCACGCATCCCACGTCCGCGTCGCCGAGGAGATGGCGGACCAACGCCGTCTTACCGATTCCCGCCGGCCCCTCGAGCAGCGCGACCCTCGGCCGCCCACCCTGAACCTCGGCGACCGCGCGGCGTAGTCGGCTCAACGCGTCCGACCGCCCCACGAACAGCGCCCGGCCGCCATCCACCAACCGGGCGGCCGGCGGGGCGGCGGACGCCGGTTCGACCCGTCCCAACCGTCTGGCCGCCTCCGTGGCCGAGCGGTTGACGCTGCGCAGGCCGGCCATCCGTATCAATAGACTGTGGTAGGCGTCTTCCCATGCCTGCCTGTCCCGCAGATCGTCAGGCAGCGGCCGGCCGGACTCCTCAGCGATCCGGATACAGGTATCGACGAACACCTCGACGTGATCCTGCGTGGGACGCACCGGCCGACTTCTGCTGATCATTCCGTCGATGGTGCTGCGCTTCAGACGCAACGGCGGTATCCCGGGCCGCCGCCGCGGGGTCTTCGCACTGGCGGCCACCAGGTCACGGATCGACAGACCCGCGGCGTCCCGCAGTGTCCGCAGCCGCTCCGCGAACTCCGGCCGCGGATCCGGTCCACTGCTCACCCAGCCCCCCACCCGAGGTGATCTCGGGGTGTCCGGCGTCGCCGGACACCCCGAAAACGAACAATAACCCGCGCTGGGACCGGACAGACCGAACGCCGCAATCGCTCATCTCCCACTTCGGCGTGATTGCGGCCCGGTCGGTACGCCGGCGCAGGTACGAGACGGATCAGCCGATGTTCTTCAGCGCCTCGCGACGGGACAGGGGCGACAGGGCGTCGCCGCGAGCGGTGACGAAACGGCGGACCTCCGCCGGGTCGGTCCAGGCGTACTGGCGCAGTGCCCAGCCGATCGCCTTGCGGATGAAGAAATCCCTGTCGTCGAGGTTCGCATCGATGCAGGCGTACAGGAGGTCGAGGTCGGTCGCCGCCTTGAACGAAAGCTGGCAGATGATCGACGTGCGGCGCCGCCACCGGTCGCCGTCGCGGCTCCAGCGCAGTACCACGGGACGGATCGCGGCGGGGTCGGCGGCGAGCAGTGGGCCGACCCGGTGGGAGGCGATCTCGTCCACATAGTCCCACCAGGCGCCGGTGACGACCATTTCCTCGTACATCTCCAGCGTCCCCGCCCGCTGGTAGGCGCGATAGGCCCGGTGGCCGGTCAGGTCGATCGCCGCGTACCGCTCCTCCCGGTATGTGGCCTCCCGCCACAGCGCGAGGACGGTCGCCGTCCAGCCGAGCGGGTCCGCCAGCGTCCGCGCGGCGAAGACGGGGCGCAGCACCCGCGTCCGGACAGGTTTCGGCACACCGCGGTAAGGCATGTCCGACTTCATGTACGCCTGCATGCCGGGCGCCCTCACCGGATCGGCGGCATCCGCGAGCGCTGCCCGCACTTCCGCCACCAGCCAGCCATCGACCACATCGTCGCCTTGCCTGTCCACGGCTCGACATACTGCCCGCCATGACCGACGGGCCGACCGGCGAGGGCTCGCGCCGTGGCTCGCGGCACGCCCCTGTGGGGCTCCGGAATCCCGATTCGAGCGGTGACCTGCGCGTTTGCCCGCCGGACTGGGCCCATGTCGGGCAGGCTGGATGGTCATGGTGTGGTCGCTGCTCTACGCCCTGACACGCAACACTCTCGGCCCGATGCTGCTCCGCGTCCGCGGGGACACCGCGAAGGACGTAGAGCGGCACTGTTGCATCGGTGGAGTCCGCTGTCCGGCGGCTGCCGATCGGTCATGATCGGGTGATGCGTCGACGGCGCGCCTGTCCACCGGTTCCGACGTCGGAGTTCGCCGGGTTCCGGTTCCCACCCGATGTGATCATGCCGGCGGTCCGCTGGTACCTGCGGTTCGCCCTGTCGTACCGGGACGTCGAGGAACTCCTCGCCGAACGCGGCATCGACGTTGACCACGTCACCGTCTACCGGTGGGTGCAGCGCTTCACGCCCCTGCTCGCCGACGCGGCCCCGCCCTGCCGGCACCAACCAGGCGACAGGCGGTTCGTCGATGAGACGTACGTGAAGGTCACCGGTCGGTGGACCTACCTGTACCGGGCGGTTGACCAGCACGGGCAGGTCATCGACGTCCTCGCCAGCACCCGCCGCGATCAGGCTGCGGCACGCCGGTTCTTCACCGCCGCGCTGTCCCACGGCCGCCGGCCCGTCGAGGTCACCACCGACAAGGCCCCCGTCTACCCAATGCTCCTCGACGAGCCGCTCCCCGAGGCCTGCCACGTCGACGCCGCCCGGGAGAACAACCGGATCGAAGCCGACCACGGCCTGAAACGGCTGCGCTCCGTCCAGACCGTCAGCGCCGGACACACCCTGGTCCAGAACATCCGCCGCGGACACTACGAACTCGCCACCGACACCAACCCACCACTGAAGCTGGCCGCCGCGTTCACCGAGCTCGCCGCCGCCGTCTGACCACCGATCACCGAGGCCGCTGGCATGCCCCGCCTCCCCGGAACGCAACAGCGCCCCACAGGGACCTGCGGTTGAGACATCGTCCCGACAGTGGTCACGCTCCGTTATCGTCGTGCCGTCTGCTGTCTCGGGAAGCGATCGGTACGCGACCAGAGCGATGTCCATCGGCTGACGGCGGCCGATCCGCCGTCCCACCCCGGTTCGCCGTGGCGCGGGGATCGGACGTTCACGGCGCCGCCAGGGCCAATGGCGGCGTGGGGTGGGTGGGATGTGTCCGCAGGGGCCGGTGGTGTCCGGGGCTTGGTGCGTGCGGGCTCTGGTCGTTGACGTGTCCTGTGGCGTCGTGGCGGTAGGCAGGGGCTTCGGCGGTGAACGGTGCGACCTGTGGCTCCAGCACCCCGATACGGCGGGGACCTGCCGGACGGGGCCCGCATCGGGCAGGCTGGACGATCACTGTGCGGCCTGCGCTCTGCGCCCTGACAGGCAACGCTCTCGGCCTGATGCTGCTCCGGGTTCGCGGGAACTCTGGCATCAGGGCAGGGACGACGTGTACCCCGGGCTCCCAGGGCCGATCCGGGTGCCGGGCCTAGATCGCAGCAACCTCCAAGATTCGCGTCGCCGCCGTTTGCCAGAGTGCTCCGTTCCTGTCGGATGGGCGTGGGAGTTGCAGTGTTTCGTGGGGGTCGGGCTACGCTTGTCGGCGGCCCGAAGGGTGCGTCCCACGAAGGCGACAGACCCGGTGGGCGGTAACGGGGTCAACGGCACTGCCCGGACCGCGGCCCGTCCACGACGTTGCCGGTCTGCAGCAATGTCGGTTCGTTACCGCTGCAGCTCAGCGGACCGGTGACGTGGTTGGCTCGGAATTCGGGCACGGCATCCTCCGAGAGCAGGCCACTGCCCCTGTTGGCAGTGATCCGCGCCGGTCCACTGATCGTGTTGGCGGAGGCCTCGAGGCCTCCGGTGTTGGTGTCCAGGGTCAGCGGGCCTCTGATCGTGTTGCCCGCGCAGGGCGTCGCATCGAGAAATAGTCAAGACTTGTGGATGGTGATCGTTAGGCGGCTTGGGTGATGGGTGTGGTGGTGGGGCGTTCGACGAGCTGGCCGCCTTCGAAGACGGCGCCGGCGCGGACGAGGGCGACGAGGTGGGGTGCGTTGACCGCCCGCCAGCGGGCCTGGGCGGCCTCGATCAGTTTGAACGCCATGGCCAGCCCGGCGGCCCGGGATCCGGGGCCCTTGGTGACCCGGGTGCGGTGGCGCACGGTCGCGAACGTGGACTCGATCGGGTTCGTGGTCCGTAGGTGCACCCAGTGCT
>NZ_KB891261.1 GCF_000373365.1 Parafrankia discariae | reverse complement strand
CGTGGGTGTTACCGCTTGTTGAGCTGGCCGGCGTCGACCGGGACGACGGTGCCGGTCACGTACCGGGCGTCGTCCGAGACCAGCCAGGCGATGGCGTTCGAGACGTCCAGCGGGTCCACCGCGTCGACCGGCATCGCGTTGGCCAGCACCCGGGCCAGCTCCGGGGACCCCGCCGTGATCACCGACAGATCCCCGTTCGCGGCCATCGGCGTCTTCACCGTGGTCGGGGCGACACTGTTCACCCGGATGCTGTGCGGCGCCAGATAGTTCGCCCACGACCGCATCAGCCCGACGACACCGTGCTTGGCCGCGGTGTACCCCAAAAACCCCGCCGTCGGGATACCCACCCCGACCAGCCCACCCGTCGAACTGGTCAGCACGATCGCCCCACCCCGGCCCCGCTCGACCATCGACGGGATCGCCACCCGCCCGGTGTTCCACACCCCCGTCAGGTTGACCCCGACGACGTCCGCCCACTGCTCTTCCTCGCTCGCCGCCCCACCCGGCCCGATACCGGCGTTCGCCAGCACGATGTCGACCGGACCCAGCTCGGCGACACCATCCTGAAACGCCTTCCCCAGCGCCACCACGTCACGGACGTCGGCCTGCCGCGCCACGATCCGCCGCCCCGTCTCCCCGACCTCCTTCACGGTCTGCTCGAGGTCGTCCGGAGTCGCCATCGGGTAGGGCACCGAATCCATCTGGGCACACAGGTCCACCGCGATGATGTCAGCGCCCTCCCGCGCTAACCGCAACGCATGACTGCGACCCTGGCCCCGCGCCGCGCCGGTGATGAACGCGACCTTGCCGTCAAGCTTTCCCATCTACGTCTCCTTGAGGTGTGGTGTGGTCAGACGAAGTTTTAACGGTCGTTCTAACTTGCCGGGACACCGCTGTCAATACATGCACCGCAACACGTGAAGAGCCCACGGGCTCGCGAAACAGAAGGCGATCATCCAACTACCCGACGCCAGGAAAGGCCGGCAGCGCTACGGTCTGCCGTGGCCGCCGGGTGGAGATGACAAGGGGATGACCGCGGCGGGTCCGGGGCGGGTCCGGGGGTGCCGGCTCGATCCGGCCGGAATCATCCGCGAAGATGGGGGGCCGGCTGCCATCCGAGGCCGGGACTCCACGCTCTGGAGGAAGGTGAATGACCGCGCCCCGTCGGCGCCGGGCGGCGACCGTCGAGAAGGCCACCCGTCTCCTCGACGCGACCGAGGAGATCATCCTCCGGGAGGGCTACGCGGCGGTCAGCTCCCGGAGCGTGGCCGCCCGGGTCGCCATCACCGCCCCGCTCGTGCACTACTACTTCCCGACGATCGACGACCTGTTCGTGGCGGTCCTGCGGCGGCGCGCGCAGCGCACGGTGGAGCAGATGACCGCGGCGCTGGCCTCGGCGGAGCCGTTGCGCGCCTGGTGGGAACTCGTCTCGGATTCCCGCGCGACGGCCCTGACGGTTGAGTTCGCGGCCGCGGCGAACCACCGCCCGGCGCTGCGGGCGGAGGTCGGCCGGGTGGCCCGCGAGCTCCGGCAGATGCAGATCGAGAAACTGGCCACGATTCTCGGCGAGTACGGCCTCGACCCGGACGAGTACCCACCCGAGCTCGTCGCCGCCACCATCCAGGGCCTGGCGTTCGTGGTGGTGGCGGACAGGTCGACGGGCTACGACACCGCGCCCGAGGAGGCCGTGGCCGCCATGACCCGGCTGGTGGCCCGCCTCGAGGAGAAACGGGCCCGTCGCCCGCCACCCGGGTAGCCGGCACCGGCTCCCGGGCCCTGGCCCACCGGGCGCGGACGGGACGTCCGAGCCGGATCGCCGTGAACCAGCGGCAGGTGGCCCTGCCCTCGCTCATCCGGTGGAGGTCGGGAGGAGGCCCCGGCCCGTCTCTGGCGCTCACCTGCTCTCTGTTTGGTTTCTTCCTCGTCGTTTCAGACAGCATCCCCTACGGAATCCGCTCCGAAAGGGCGAGAAGGATGCCAAACGGCGAGCAGGCCACCCCGATATTCAGGAATTTCGTCCAGGCACCCGCTCCCGCAGCGGGCTCGCGCACAGCAGCGCCCAGGCCGCCAGGGACGAGGCGTCCTTGATGACGCCTCCGGCGAGCAGGTCGCCCCATTCCCGGTGGGTGAAACGACGGGTCACGAGATCCTGCTCCTCCACGGAGAGCTCGCGCCGGCCACGGGAGAGCTCGGTCGCCAGCCAGACCTGACATGCCTGGTCGGCGTAGCCGTAGGCGGTGAAGATCTGACCGAGATGGTCGAGCCGGCCGGCTCGGAGCCCGGTCTCCTCCCGCAGTTCGGCCTCGGCCAGTTCCGCGGGGCCGACGTCCGGCCGGTCCTCCCAGGACCCCTGCGGGAACTCCCAGTAGCGGCCGTTGACCGGGTGACGGAACTGCTCGACCAGCCACACGCCATCGGCGTCGACGGGGATGATCAGGGCGAAGTCCGGCTTCTCGACGACACCGAACAGGCCGGGGCTGCCGTCCGCCCGGACGATGGCGTCCTCCCGGACCCGCATCCACCGGTTCTCGTACGCGACACGGCTGTCGCGTACGACGAAACCTCTCTCGCCAGCTGGCACGGTCTCCTCGCTTCGGTGCGGTGTCCACCGCGGCGGCGGTGTCCACCGCGGCGGGCGGGCTGACTGGTTCGGCGTCGCGTTCCCACAGTAGGCGGGCCCGGCGCGGCGGTCCGGATGGCCCGAACACCGACAAGTCGCGTTGACGCCGCTCGCGGCCGCCAGCAAGGTGACGATGATCGGCCCGGCCGCGGTCAGCGAGAGGCATGTCGCGCCGCGGGCCGCGGGCCGGGATGACGGGGGACGGGGGACGGGTGTGCTGGCACCGCTGACAGCGGCCGATCCCAGGAGCGTCGGCGGGTACCGGCTGGACGGGCGGCTGGGCTCAGGGGGCATGGGCGCGGTCTTCCTCGCCTTCGGCGCGGACGGCCAGCCGACAGCCCTGAAGATCATCCGACCCGATCTGGCCGCGCGTCAGGAGTTCCAGACCCGGTTCCGCCGGGAGGTGGCCGCGGCCCGGCGGGTGCGGAGCGGTTTCGTCGCCGAGGTACGGGCCGCCGACGTCGACGCGGAACCGCCGTGGATGGCCACCGAATACGTGGAAGGCGTCAACCTGGCCAGGGCCGTGGCGGAGAACGACCTCGTCGACGGGCACCACGCGGTCGGCCTCGCCGCGGGACTGGCGAGCGCGCTCGTCGCCGTGCACCAGGTGGGTCTCGTGCACCGTGACCTCAAGCCCGCGAACATCCTGCTCGGGCGGGACGGCCCGAAGGTCGTCGACTTCGGCATCGCCCGTGCCCTCGACGAGACGGCCCTGACCGACACCGGGAACGTCATCGGAACAGTCGCCTGGATGGCGCCCGAACAGCTCCTCGGCGAGCGGGCCGGCCCCGCGGCGGACGTGTTCGCGTGGGCCCTTTGTGTGGCCTTCGCGGCGACCGGCCGTCAGCCGTTCGCCGGCTCACCGGTGAACACGCCGGTCGCCTCCGCGCTGCGCAGGCTGAACGCCGAGCCCGACCTGGACGGCGTGCCGGAAGACCTGCGGCCGTTGCTGCGGCGCGCCCTGGCCAAGGTTCCCGACCAGCGGCCGAGCGCGATCGAGCTGGTCGCCGAGATCCTGGACCGGGAGGTCTCCGAGCTGGCGTCCGACCCGGCGGGCGCCGAGGCGGCCGTCCGCGGGCTCGTCGGCGGATGGGCGCGCCCGCCGGCACCGGAGGTAGCGGCGGTACCGCAGCTCCCGGCGCCTCGTCTGCCGGATCCGGTTTCGAAACCGCCGCCGCCCGACCCGCCGCCGCCGCCCGACCCGCCGGCACCGCCCGACCCGCCGGCACCGCCCGACCCGCCGGCACCGCGGCCGAACCTCCCCGCTCGCCGGCTGAAGCGGCTCGTCGGCGCGATCGGCCGCCTTCCACCGCGAGTGCTGGTGGCGGTGGCGGCGTTACTGGCCGCGGTGGTCGCGGGCGCGGGCCTGACGATGCTGATCGCCCCGGGTCATCCCTACGGAGACGGTCCGACCGCGGGTGACACCGCCACGCTCAGCCCGGGGACCGGTTCCCGGTCGCCCGTGCCCTCCGCCGACGACCGGACCGGGCCGGCCCCCACGGCCCCCACGGCCCCGGCCACGCCGGGCACGGATCCCTCCGAGCCGCCCGCCCCAGATGGCGGCGCCCCGGACGGACCTGGCGGCGGCACCGCGGAACCGGGACAGCCGTCACGAGGCTCCGAGCCCGCCGGCCCCACCGCCGCGCCGACACCCGGCCCGCGACCGAACCCGACGCCGAACCCACCGGCACCGAACCCGCGGCCGTCAGCCGCACCGGCGCCGCCCGTCACCCGCCCACCGCCCGACCCGGACGGCGGGACCACCAGCCAGCTCGTCCTCCACGGCGCCGGAAACACCGCCGGCTGGATCTGGTTCAACAGCGGAACCGCCAACCTGGAGAAGGGCCGCAACTCCTTCACGGTCAAAGATGAGGCGTGCGGCGACGCCTGGAGCATCTACGTCCAGTACAGCTATCAGGATTCGCAGGGAATCACGCGTGACGGCAGCCGGTATCTCTCCGGGGACTGCGACCCGGTCGAGTGGTCAGGTTCCATCGCCGGCGCCCAGCCGGAGATCCTCTCCTTCCGGTGGCGGGGCTGCAAATGGGACACCAACCACCTGAGCGCGGACACCTGCGAGTCGTGGATCACCTCGACCGTGCGCTGACGGCCTCCAGGCCGACGGCGTCCGTATCCACCGGATGTTCATCGCGACCACTACCAAGCCACACCTGAGGCCGCCACCGTCATGGCTTAACGCAGAGTCATCACGGGTACACCGTGAGTGCCCAGGTAGTCAACGGGCTCCGGAGGTGTGTCTTGCGAGGAACTTCGAGGATCAAGACCTTCGCCCTGATCGCCGGCATCGGAGCTCCACTGGCCCTGATTCCGCTGGCCGCGGCGCCGGCCAGCGCCGCCCCGACGGGCCCGCTGCCGGTCGCCGGAACCGTCCAGTGCAGGATCGGCTCGGCCGAGTCGCTACAGATCAGCGGCGGCGGGGAGTCGCACGGCGCCTCGGTGGGCGTGGGCGGGCGCTTCTCAGTCGTCTTCGCCAATCCTGCCGTCCCCACCATCGCGACCGTCCAGGTGAGATGCGACGTCGCGGGCCAGCGGACGTATCACCCGACCAGCTTCCTCCTACGTCACCCGGTGGTCGGCCAGGTTCTCACCGTGAACCTCGTCGCCTGACAACCCGGCCGAATCTCCCGACGATCTGACCGGTGGGTGGCACGCGCGAGTCCCGGCGCGCCACCCACCGGCGGCAATCGTGTGCGCCTTCCGCATCCCACAGTCATCCGGGGCCGGTGAGCCTGCTTTCGTAGGCGGCCAGGATCGCGTTCAGGAGGCCGGGGAAGCGCGCTTCAAGGTCTTCCTCGCGCAGTGCGGTCCATCGGCGGTTGCCGTCCTCCCGCTGACGGATGACCCCGGCCTCGCGCAGCACCCGGAAATGGTGGGTGAGCGTGGAGGGCGCGACGTCCACGGGGAAGGTGCCGCAGGCGCGCTCCGGCGCGGCGCGCAGGGTCCGGACGATCGTCATCCGGGTCGGGTCGGACAGCGCGTGCAGGATGTCCAGCAGGTCGAACTCGTCCGGCTCCGGGTGGGTCAGCGTCGGGCGGCGCCGCGATCTCGGCATCTCAACACCTCTCGTCCCACACCTCTCATTCGACAGTCATCGTACAAGCTTCATACGATGTTCGTAATACGACGAACATCGAAGGAGCTGCGGTGCGCGCGTTGGTGATGACGGGGCCGTCACAGGGGATGGACCGCACGGAGGTCCGCGAGCTCGCGGAGCCCCGCCCAGGACCGGGCGAGGTGACCATCGACGTGGCCTGTGCCGGGATCAACTTCCTCGACGTGATGGCCCGCCGCGGTGACGCCGGCTATGTCGGTGCCTGGCCGTACGCGCCGGGCCTGGAGGTAGCCGGCGCGATCCGGGAGGTCGGCTCCGAGGTCACGGGACTGGCCGTCGGCCAGCGGGTCGCCGCGTTCACCACGGGCGGCGGCCTGGCGGACGTGGTGCCGGTACGGGCCGGGCTCGTGGTGCCGATACCCGACCAGGTCAGCACGCCGGTCGCGGCGGCGGCGCCACTCATGCTCACCGCCGCCCTGCTCCTCCTGACCGATGCCGCACGGTTCCGGCCGGGCGAGACCGTGCTGGCGCATTCGGCCAGCGGCGGCGTCGGCGGCGCCGTCGCCCAGCTGGTGCCGGTGCTCGGCGGAGGGCTGCGCATCGGTACCGTGGGCCGCCCCGACAAGATCGCTTCGGCGCTCGGGAGCGGGTACGACACGGCGGTGGCCCGCGGTGAGGACCTGGCCGAGGCGGTACGGGCGGCCACCGGCGGCGCCGGGGTGGACATCGTGCTCGACCCGCTGGGCGGCGGCATGATCGAGACCGATCTGGCCCTCACCGCTCCCGGCGGCCGGATCGTCCTGTTCGGCAACGCGGGCGGCGGGGAACAGGTTCGGCTGCCACCGTCCGGACGGCTGATCGGCGGCAATCTCTCGATCGGCGGCTTCAGCGTCAGCCGCCTGTGGGCCACGGCGCCGCGTCGCGCCTCCGCCGGCCTGCGCAGGGTCCTTGATCTGCTCGCCGAAGGCCGGCTGGACATCGCGATCACCGAGGTCGGCTCGCTCGCGGAGGTGCCGGCGGTCCACCAGTTGCTCGCCGAGGGCCGTGGCACCGGCAAGTACGTCGCCCACCTTCAGAACCTGCCCTGAGTCCGGCCACACCGTGAGTGCCCAGGTAGTCAACGGGCGTAGGCGGGCGGTTCTCAACTGACAACCCGACCGGTGGGTGGTGCGCGCACCACGGCACGCCACCCGCCGGCGGCACGACGAACGACGTGATCGCTTCTTTCGGCGAGCCGGTGAACCCGCCGTGGCAGCCGCTGGAAATCGAGGGGTGGAGGCCGCGCCCCTGCCATAAACCGTTTCGTGTTGATAGGCCTTTCCCGGCGTCGGGCAGATTACGGACGAGTTATCGCGACAGGAACTGTGATCGCACCGGCCAACGGACCGCCAACGCCTTCCGGATCGCGCCTTCTGTTTCTTCGGCGGGCCGTAGGAATCATTCATGAGCCAGGTGAGCCGACGGTCCGTCGTTCTGGGTGGAATCGCGGGCGTGGGAACGGTGTTGGCGGGTGCCGCGGCGGCCCGGGCCGCCTCCTATCCGTTCACGCTGGGCGTCGCCTCGGGCGAGCCCGCCGCGGACGGGTTCGTGCTGTGGACCCGCCTCGCGCCCAGGCCCCTCGCCGCGGACGGGCTCGGCGGCATGTCGAGCGGCGCCGTCACCGTGGAGTGGCAGGTCGCCACGGACCAGTACTTCACCCAGATCGCCGCCGGCGGCTCGGTCTCCGCCGTCCAGGCCTGGGCGCACAGCGTGCATGTCGAGGTCGGCGGCCTGCAGCCCAACCGGGAGTACTGGTACCGCTTCCGCGCCTCCGGGCAGATCTCGCCGGTCGGCCGGGCCCGGACCGCCCCGGCCGTCGGCTCCAGCCCAGCCCTGAAAATGCTGTTCACCTCGTGCTCGCACTACGAGGCCGGCTACTTCACCGCCTACCGCCGGATGGCCGAGGAGAACCCGGATCTCATCCTGCACCTCGGCGACTACATCTACGAGGGCGCGGCCGGGTCCGGTGTGCGCTCGCACGTGCCCAGCGCCGAGATCAGCTCGCTGGCCGACTACCGCGTTCGGCACGCGCTCTACAAGTCCGACGCCGACCTGCAGGCCGCGCACGCCGTCGCCCCGTGGATACCGGTCTGGGACGACCACGAGGTCGAGAACAACTACGCCGGCCTCGTCCGCAACGACAGCAGTCCGGCCGGTGACTTCACCGCCCGCCGAGCGGCCGCCTACAAGGCGTACTACGAGCACATGCCGCTGCGGTCGGCGCAGGTTCCCGTCAACGCGAATTTGCAGCTCTACCGGCGTCTGCGCTGGGGCGGCCTGGCCACCTTCCACCTGCTCGACACCCGGCAGTACCGGGACGACCAGGCGTGCGGCGACGGCACGAAGGTCTGCCCCGCGGCCGACGACCCGACACGCACGCTGACCGGTGCGATACAGGAGGCCTGGCTGCTCGACGGCCTCGGCCAGCACCTGGGTACCTGGGACATCATCGGCCAGCAGGTGTTCTTCGCTCAGCGCCTCGCCGCCGCCGACGGTTCGAAGAGCATGGACTCCTGGGACGGTTACACCGCCAACCGGGGCCGGATCCAGGCGGGCTGGCAGGCCCGCGGCAACACCAGCACGGTCGTGCTCACCGGGGACGTCCACCAGCACTGGGCGGCCGACATCATGGACGACTACGCGACTCAGAACCAGGTGATCGGCACCGAGCTGGTGTCCACCTCGATCACCTCGGGCGGGGACGGCACCGGCGCCGGGACCGGCCTGTCGAGCCTCAACCCGCACGTGAAGTTCAACTGGAACCGGCGCGGCTACGTCCGCACCGTCACCACACCCACCGAGATGACGGTGGACTTCCGCGCGCTCGACCAGGTCACGGTCCGCGGCAGCGCGGCCAGCACCGTGCGGAGCTACGTGATCGAGGCCGGCAACCCCGGTCTCCAGACGGTGTGAACGGGGCAGGCATGCGCAGGCAGCACAGGCACGGCACTCGCGTCGCGGTCGTCGGGGCCGCGGCGGCCGTCACCCTCGCCGGGGCACTCGTCGGCACGGCGGCGGCGGACGGGACCACGGCGGCCGACGTCACCTGGGCGGCCGCCAACTCCGACGCCACCGGCGACCAGGACAACGCCGAGGTGTCCGCGACCCGCAACGGCTACACCGCGGTCGTCTGGGAGGACGACCGGGACACGACGAACCCCGAGGACACCCTGCACACCGAGGTGTATCTCCGCCTGTACCGCGACGGGACATCGCTGTACGAGAAGAAGCTGTCCACGGGGGGAAGCGGCGGCTGGCGGCACGTCCAGCCCGACGTCGCCCTGCACGAGGACGGCACGGCGGTGGTCAGCTGGGCGGAGGACCCCGACGGCAACGGGTACTACAACATCGCCGTGCGTGCGGTGAACACCGCGGGCACGGTGACCGGCTCGGCCCAGGCCAACGCGAACGCCGACGGGCAGCAACTCAACGCGCACGTCGCCGCGGACCCGGACGGGCCCGGGTTCGCGGTCGCGTTCGAGGATGTCCAGGGCACCGCGGCACCGACCGTGCGGGTGTCCGGGTTCGCGTCGGTGTCGGCCAAGACCTACGAGGTCCAGGCGCACGCGACGGGCGGCAGCCACCGCCGGCCCGATGTGGCGATGGACGCCGCGGGCGACGCCGTCGTCGTCTGGGACGAGGACGGTGACGGCAACGGGTCGTTCAACGTCGGCCGGAAGATCCTCACCTCCTCGGGCGGTGTGAAGGCGGCCCAGTCCGTCGCCAACGTGACGACCGCGGGGAACCAGCTCCACCCGTCGGTGGCCGCGAACCTCAACGGCGACCAGGTCGTGGCCTGGGAGACCGACCAGAACGGGAGCGCGCAGGTCGGCGTCCGTTCCTTCAGCGCGGCGAACACGGCCGGACCGGAGGTCGTCCTGCCCGGGGCGGACCCGCAGGCCGGCATCGACGACCAGCGCGACGCGGTGGTGTCCTGGGGCGAGTCCACCGACGTCCACGCCCAGGGCCTCAACCCGGACGGCACGGTCACCGGCCGGCTGCCCCGGCTGCGGGTGCACAGTCTCGTCACCGGCAAGCAGAACGAGCCGGCGCTCGGCGTCAACCCGTGGGGTCAGATCGTGATCGCCTACACCGACGACAACGACGGCAACGGCTTCGACCAGGTGTATCTGGGCACCGGTCTGGTCAACAGCACCTGGTGAGCAGGTGACCGGCCTCGATGGGGATGATCCGCGCCAACGTGCGGATAGGGTTCCACTCCGTGGACGTCGGCGGTAGCCACCCCTGAGCTGCCTCCGGCGAGAAACACGAGAAGCCCGAGACCGAGGACCCGCCTGTGCATCCGACGCCGCCCGACCCGCCGTCCGCCGGCCGGACGTCCCTCGGACCGACCGGAGGCGGGCCCGCCTCCGGTGCGCTGGACCGGATCCGCGGGCAGGTGGTCTTCGACAGCGCGTGGTTCCCGCTGCGGGAGCACGGTTCGCAGGGCTTCTCCCGGATGGGCAGCCGCCGGCTGGTGCTCACCGACCACCCGGCGGCCTACATCCACGACACGAGCGTCCTCGGTGGGGCCGCCACCGTGGCCGCGCTCGAGCCGGCCGTCGACCCGGGCGCGACCGTGGAGCTCGTCGAGCGCAGCAGCCGTCTCGTCGTCGACCTGCGGCTGCCGGCAGGGCGGGCGTTCGCCGCGTCCACCGTGGCGCCGCTGCC
Source organism: Parafrankia discariae (assembly GCF_000373365.1). NCBI lineage: Bacteria > Bacillati > Actinomycetota > Actinomycetes > Frankiales > Frankiaceae > Parafrankia > Parafrankia discariae. The sequence goes on along the minus strand of NZ_KB891261.1, from coordinate 13,209 downwards.
ACCCGAGGCGCTCGCCCTGCTCACCGGGCTGCGCGGCGCGCTGCTGGCGGACGCGGCCTCGACGTCATTCGTCAGCCCGTGCGCGGTCTCGGTCACGCCGCTGTACGAGGCCGATCCCCCGGCGGCCACGGCCCCGGCGGTCTCGGTCGCGGGAGGCCAGCCGACGGGAGCCGTCGCGGCACCGGCCGAGCTGAGCGCGTATGTCGTCGTGCGCGGTGGGCGGCTGGAGCTGCGGGCCCGCGGGCGGGCGCTGCTCGACTGGCCGCTGAACCGGATCGGGGTCGGCCCGGGCGGCCCGGCCGGTCCCGCCGGCCCGAGCGCCGCGGTGGTCAGCGGCGGCGCCGTCCTGGACGGCCGGTTCCTGACCGGCGTGGTCCTGCACCTGGTCACCCCGCAGGTCCTGCACGCGTTCCTGGCGGCGGCGGGGACGGCGGGAACGGCCCGGCCGGACACCTCGGACACGCCGGCCACCCTCGGGACCTCAGCCCCGGTGTCGGCGCGGGGCCTGGCGGGGGACGCCGAGGTCGCCCGGGTCGACTGCGTGTTGGACGACACCGCCCTCGAACTGCAGGAGCATCACAGCGCCCGGGTGGTGGCCCGGTTCGACCTGTTCGACTCGCGGCTGCGCGTCGCCGGGTCGGCCGAGCGGTTCGTCGTCGTCGACCCGGAGCACGGCCCGGTGACGGTGCAGAGTGAGTCGGCGGTGTTCGGCCGGCGGCTGCTCGAGCATCCGGCGCTGCGCGCCGCCGCCGAGCGGACCCTGGCGGACGGCCCGTACCCGGCCGAGCTCGCCGACGGCCGGCCGGTCGTCTGCGCGGTGGGGCCGGACGCGCTGCGGGTCCGCGGTCCCGGTCTGGAGCTGCGCCTGCCGTTCCCGGACCTGCGCGCGGTCGAGGGGACGTCCCAGGAACAGCGGGCCGGGCTGCGGGTGGCGACCGGCGACACCGAGGTCTCGATCGTCGGTCAGCTCGAACTGGTCCGCGCGGTGCACACCGACCTCGTGGCCGGCCGGCACGCCGGCGCGGGACCGCGGGCCGTCCCCGACATGCTGCGGGCGGCCGTCGGGCTGGAGGAGGACTACTTCCTTTACACGATCTTCGGGCCGTTCTACGAGCTGCACGCCGTGCTGCTCGGTGACGGCACCGCGGCCGAACTGGGCCGGGCGGTGCCGCAGCCCGCGGACGACGAGGCGCGGGCCCGGACGGCCGCGACCCTCGCGGAGGGCCTGGTCGAGCTGCAGCGTCACCTCGACCAGGTCGGCTCCGTGCTGCCCGCGTTCGTGCGCCACCGCGACGCCCTGCTGCTGGAACCGGTGACCGGCGGCACCGTGCCCGCCTGGCTGAAGGCACAGGAGGGCCGGCTGCGGGCGGCGCTGACGCCGGTGCAGCGGGCGGCCGCGGAGACCGCTCAGCTCGCGGCCCAGGCGACCCGGCTGCTCGATCTCGATCCGGCGGCGCTGCCCCGGCCCAACTACACCGGGACGGCGGTCTCCCTGGGCGTCGCCGCGCTGTTCAATCCGGTCTTCCTGGTGTCGGGCGCGACCCAGGCCTACAGCCGTTACGCCCAGGGCGAGAAGCGGACCGCGCAGCTGGGGGCGCAGTCCGCGCGCGGCTGGGCGACGCTGCTCGATCGGTGGAACGTCCTCGTCTCGACCACCCTGCCGGTGCTCGGCTACGTGCTCACCGAGAACCTGTTCGCGCCGCGGTGGGAGACCGCGCGGCGGCTGACGTCCGAGCTGCGCGGGGCGCCCGTCCAGAGCCGTGAGGCGGTGCTGCGCGCGGTCGCGTACCGGCTCGCCCGGCTGGACGTGCTGCGCCGTTACCCCGCGGGTGCGGGGATCCGGGTCGGGCGGGGCGCGATCGCGGACCATCTGCGGACGGCCCGGGACACCGTCGCCACGCCCCGTTTCGTCGACTTCTGATCCACCTTCTGACTCACGGGGAGCAGAGATGTCGATCTTCACCAGCCAGTTCGACCGGGCCCGCGCCTACGCCGACGACTACGCCGGGCATTACGCCGACCCGGATCTGGCGGATCCGGTCACCCGGCACGGCGCCGGCGGTCCGGACGCCGGTTTCGTGGACGGCGCCGACTGGGGCGACGGCTGGGACCACGACTGGGATCCCGGTCCGGGCCACGGCTCGAACGCCGAGGCGGCCACCGGCGCCCACCACGACACGTCCACCGGCGCCGAGGAGACGAAGCTCCACGACTCGGACTCCCACCAGCCGGACGGGGACCACGAGACCCACGAAGCCCACGAGACCCCCCCGGACACCGACCAGTACCAGGAGCACGAGCACCACGGGTACGAGCACCAGGAGTACGAGGCGAAGCACGCCGATGACGACGGGTGGAAGCACCCCGACGACTACGGCGACGCCCATTTCGGCCTCGACGACGACGGCGGCGCCTACCTCGTCGACGACGACACGCCCGACGACGACAGCGTGGATCTCTAGGTCCGGCTCAGCGGATTCCGGCTTCGGGGAAGGCCCCGGGGAAGAGGATCTCGATGTCCAGGCCACCGTCGGGGCGGGCACGCGCGGTCAGGGTGGCGCCGTGCGCGCCGGCGACGGCGCGCACGATCGCCAGCCCGAGGCCGTGCCCGGCGGCCCGCCGGACCCGCTGGCCGCCGAGCTGTTGAAACGGCTCGAAGAGCCGCTCGACCTGGTCCGGCGGGACGACCGGTCCGGTGTTGCCGACCGTGACTCGCGCGCCCCGACTGGTCGTCGCCGTCGCGATCTCGACCCGTCCGCCGGGGATGTTGTGCCGCAGCGCGTTGTCGACCAGGTTCGCCACCAGGCTCTCGACCAGCCGTGGATCGCCGGTCGCCGGCGCCGCGCCGAACGCGCCGGTCACCTCGACGGACCCGGTTCCCGCGACGCCGTCGGTCCGCCGGGTACGCAGGACGTCGCGGGCGATGACCGCCAGGTCGAACGGTTCCCGGTGCTCCACCCCCTGCTCACCGCCGGCCAGCGTGAGCAGCGCCTCGAGGAGGCTCTCCTGCGTCCCGCCCAGGGCGAGGACGTCCCGGCAGGCGGCCCGCAGCGAGTCGACCGTCGCGCCCGGGTCGGCGAGGGCCACCTGCAGCACCGCCCGCGTGGCGGCCAGGGGCGTCCGCAGCTCGTGGGAGGCGTTGGCGACGAAGTGCCGCTGGGAGGCGAACGCCGCTTCCAGCCGCGCGAACAGGTCGTCCAGCGTGCTCGCCAGCTCGGTGAACTCACCGGCCCGCCGGTGCGGCCCGAGCCGGCGGTGCAGGTTGGTGGCGGAGATGTCCCGTGCCGTCGCGGTCATGGTGCGCAGCGGGCGCAGGAAGCGGCCCGCCACCAGCCAGCCGAGAATGATCGAGACCACCACCAGCACGGCGAGGGCGACCGCGCAGACGGCGAGGACCCGGGAGGTGTCCGGGCCGGGCGGGAAATCCGTCCCCAGGCCGGGCGGGGCGCCCACGGGGACCGACCGGCGGGTCTGCAGGATCGGCACGGCGAGCAGCAGGACACCCGACACGAGGAACGGGCCCGCGTAGAGCAGGGTGAGCTGCGTCCGCAACGTCGACCGGGGCACCCGCCGGGACGTCCACCGGAGGGTCACGGCGCACCGATCCGGTAGCCGCCCTCGCGGACCGTGTGGATCACCGGAGGATCACCGAGTTTGGCGCGCAGACGGCGGATCGTCGTCTTCACGGTGGTCGTGAACGGGTCGGCGCTCTCGTCCCACACCCGTTCCAGGAGCTCCTCCGCGGAGAGCAGCCGACCGGCCGAGGCGAGCAGGCACCGCAGGACCGCGAACTCCTTCGGGCTCAGTTCGAGGCGCCGCCCGGCGCGGGACGCGACCCGGCGGGTCGGGTCGAGCGTCAGGTCGCCGCTCTCCAGGATCAGCGGCAGCGCCACGGAGGGACGGCGACCCAGCGCCCGGACCCGGGCCACCAGCTCGGCGAAGTCGAACGGTTTCGGCAGGTAGTCGTCGGCGCCCAGGCCGAGGCCGTCGACGCGCTGCCTGACGGTGCTCGCGGCGGTCAGCATCAGCACCCGGCTCGCCGGGTGCGCGGCGGCGATCCGCCGGCACACCTCGTCGCCGTGCACGCCGGGCAGGTCCCGGTCGAGGACCACCACGTCGTAGCGGGTCACCGCCAGGTGCTCGAGGGCATCGGCGCCGTCGAGGACCACGTCGACCGCCAGGCCCTCGCGGCGCAGCCCGGTGCCCAGGGCCCGGGCCAGGATCTCGAAGTCTTCGACCACCAGAACACGCACGCCCCTCACGGTGCCATGCCCCCGGTGTCAGCCCGGTGTCGTTTATCGGCACCGGGCTGACACCGGCGCACCCGTAGAACCCAGACCCATGATTACTGCGCGCGGACCGCGCGAATGATTACTGTGAGCGGGCTGCGCAAACGGTTCCGCGGAACCGTCGCCCTCGACGGGATGACCTTCGACGTGCGGCCGGGGCAGGTGACCGGCTTCGTCGGCCCGAACGGCGCGGGCAAGTCCACCACCCTGCGGGTCGTCCTCGGCCTCGACAGAGCCGACGCCGGTGCCGCCCTCGTCGAGGGCCGTCCCTACCGGGACCTGCGCGACCCGCTGCGCCACGTCGGCTCCCTGCTCGACGCCGCGGCACTCCAGCCCGCCCGGACCGCCCGCAACCATCTCCGCTGGCTCGCCCACTCGCAGGGCCTGCCCACCCGGCGGGTCGACGAGGTCCTCGAGCAGGCCGGCCTGCGGGCGGTCGCCCGGCGCCGGGCCGGCGGCTTCTCGCTCGGCATGCGGCAGCGGCTCGGGATCGCCGCCGCCCTGCTCGGCGACCCACCGGCGCTCCTGCTCGACGAGCCGTTCAACGGCATGGACCCGGAGGGCATCCTGTGGATGCGCCGGCTGTTGCGCGCGCTCGCCGCCGAGGGCCGCGCGGTCCTGGTGTCGAGCCATCTGCTGAGCGAACTGCAGGACACCGCCGACCATCTGGTCGTGGTCGGCCGCGGGAAGGTCATCGCCGACGCGGGGGTGGCTCACCTGCTGGCCGCCGCGTCGGGGGCGCACCGGGCGACGCTGGAGGACGTCTATCTCGCGCTCACCCGCGAAGCGGTCGAGTTCCGCGCCGAGGACCCGGAGCGAGTCGACCTGGAACGAGTGGACCTGGAACGAGTGGACCTGGAGCGCGCCGATCCGGAGCGCGGGGACCCGGAGCGGGCCCGATGAGCGCCTTCGGACAGGTCCTGCGGGCCGAGTTCACGAAGTTCCGCACCGTCCGCGGCTGGGTCGTGGCGACCGTCGCGGGCGCGGGCGTGACGATCCTGCTGGGCCTGCTGCCCGGCATGCAGGGCTCGTGCGGCCGCAACGGGCCCGGATCCGAGTGCGAGCCGCCGGTCGGGCCCGGCGGGGAGGTGGTCGTCGACAGTTTCGCCTTCGCGCACCGCCCGCTCACCGGCGACGGCAGCATCACCGTCCGGGTCACCTCACTGTCCAGCCGCCAGCCGCACCCGGGCCCGGGCCCGGGCCCGGACGAGCCACGCCCGGCCGTCGTGCCGTGGTCCAAGGCCGGACTCATGCTCAAGGTGGGCACGGCGCAGGGCTCGTCCTACACCGCGGTCATGGTCACCGGCGGCCACGGCGTCCGGATGCAGTACGACTACACCCACGACCGGGCCGGTGCACCCGGCGCGGTCAGCGCCGGCACACCACGGTGGCTGCGGCTCACCCGCGCCGGCGACACCGTGACCGCGGCCGAGTCGCCGGATGGCACCACCTGGGCCACGGTCGGTTCCGTGCGGCTGGCCGGCCTGCCGCCGACGGTCGAGGCGGGGCTGTTCACGACGTCCCCGCAGTACGCGGAGCGGATCGGCGGATCGCTCGGCGCCGGCGCCATGGGCGGCCCGACCGAGGCGACCGGGACCTTCGACCACCTCCTCGTGCGGGGTGCCGCTCACCCGGCCGACGCGTCCGGCCAGGCGGCCCGGCCGGAATGGGCGGGCGAGAACGTCGGCGTGCCGGGACCCGCGCCCCAGGTTCCCGGCGGGGATCTCGAACGCGCCGGCGGCGTGTTCACGATGACCGGCTCCGGCGACATCGGCCCGGCCGTGGCCGGCGCGGCCGGTATCGGCGTGTCCCTGGCCCAGACCCTCGTCGGGACGTTCGTGCTGTTGCTTGTCGTGACCGTCGTCAGCACCGGGTTCATCACCGCCGAGTACCGGCGCGGCCTCATCCGGACCACCCTGGCCGCCAGCCCGCGCCGCGGCCGGCTGCTCGCCGCGAAGGCCGTCGTGGTCGGCGCCGTCGCGTTCGCCGCCGGGCTGCCCGCCGCCGCCGTCAGGGTCGTCTCCGGCCAGCGGGTGCTGCGCGGCAACGGTGTCTACGTCCACCCCACGTCGACGTCGACCGAGCTGCGCGTGATCGTGGGGACCGCCGCGCTGCTCGCCGGCGCCGCGGTCCTGGCGCTCGGGCTGGGGACGCTGCTGCGGCGCGGTGTCACCGCGGTGACGACCGCCGTCGCCGTGATCGTCCTGCCGTATCTGCTGGCCATGACCGTCCTGCCGGACGGGGCCGCCCGGTGGCTGCTGCGGGTGAGCCCGGCGGCGGCCTTCGCGCTGCAGCAGACGGCCACGCGGTATCCGCAGGTCGCCAACCTCTACACACCGGCGGACGGGTACTTCCCGCTCGCCCCGTGGGCCGGCTTCGGGGTGCTCGCCGGCTGGGCCGCCCTCGTCCTCGGACTGGCCGCCGTGCTCTTCGGACGGAGAGGCGCGTGAGGAGGGCGCCGCGCTCCGGGAGGAGGGCCCTGCACGCCGAGTGGACCAAGCTGCGTACCTCGCCCGGCGCGCTCGCGCTGACGCTCGCCGTGGTCGTGAGCACCGTCGGGTCGAGCGCCGCGGCCGCCGCCGCCACGGCCGGCTCCGTGGCCGGCTGCGCGTCGGGGAGCTGTGGGCCGGACCTGACGAGACTCAGCCTCACCGGGGTCCAGGTCGGGCAGGCCGTCGTCGCCGTCCTGGCCGTCCTGCTGATCGGCGACGAGTACGGCACCGGGATGGTCCGGGTCACACTCACCGCGCTGCCCCGCCGGACGACCGTCCTGGCCGCCAAGGCCGTCGTCGTCGCCGGGGTCGTCACGGTGACGGCGGTACCCGCCGTCCTCGGGTCCCTGGCCGCCGGGTGGCTCGTTCTTCCCGGCCGTGCCTTTTCCGGCCACGAGGTCGTCGCCCGGGCGGCCGTCGGGTCCGTGCTGTACCTCGTCCTCGTCGGCCTGCTCGGCCTGGGCACGGCCACCGCCGTGCGGAGCCCGGCGGCCGCGGCCGGGATCGTCCTGGGACTGCTGTACGTGTTCCCGATCGTCGCGCAGGCGGTCACCGACCCGGGCTGGCGGCGGCATCTGGAGCAGGTCGGGCCGATGAGCGCCGGGCTCGCCGTCCAGGCCACCGGCACCGGCGCCGTCGGCGCCGGTGGCGCCCCGCCGATCGGCCCGTGGCAGGGCCTCGGCGTGCTCGCCCTGTGGGCACTGGCCGCGCTCCTCACCGGCGGCCTGCTCCTCGCCCGGCGCGACGCCTGACCGCCTGGCCGGGAGGCGGATCGGGCAGGCCGCCCGGCCGGGCGGACCGGGAGGCGACCCGGGCGGCTCAGAGGCGACGGCGCTGCGGCACCTGGATGCCGGTGACCGGTCGCGGCCGGTACGGGGCCTCCAGGCGGGCGGCCTCGTCGTCGGTGAGGGTCAGCTCCAGCGAGGCGAGCGCGTCGTCGAGGTGCGCGGGCTTCGTGGCGCCGACGATCGGCGCGGTGACACCGGGGTTGCGCGACACCCAGGCCAGCGCCACCTGGGCCCGGCTCACCCCGCGCTCGGCGGCGATGCGGGCGACCTCCTCGACGATCAGCCGGTCGTCGTCCTGGTAGAAGGCGCGGGCGAAGGGGTCGGACTCGGCCCGGGTCGTGGTGGTGTCCCAGTCGCGGGTGAGGCGGCCGCGGGCCAGCGGGCTCCACGGGATCACGCCGATCCCCTGGTCCGCGCACAGCGGGAACATCTCCCGCTCCTCCTCGCGGTAGAGCAGGTTGTAGTGGTTCTGCATCGTGGCGAAACGGGTCCAGCCGTGCCGCTCGGCGGCGAACAGTGCCTTGGCGAACTGCCAGGCGTACATCGACGAGGCGCCGAGGTAGCGGGCCTTGCCGGCCTTCACGACGTCGTGCAGCGCCTCCAGCGTCTCCTCGATCGGCGTCGTGTCGTCCCAGCGGTGGATCTGGAAGAGGTCGACGTAGTCGGTGCCGAGGCGCCGCAGGCTCGCGTCGATCTCGTGCATGATCACCTTGCGGGATAGGCCGGCCCCGTTCGGGCCGGACCGCATCCGGGAGTAGACCTTGGTGGCCAGCACGATCTCGTCCCGGCGGGCGAAGTCCCTCAGCGCCCGGCCGGTGATCTCCTCGCTGCGGCCCAGCGAGTAGACGTTCGCGGTGTCGAAGAAGTTGACCCCGGCCTCGATCGCCCGCTGGAAGAACGGCCGCGACGCGTCCTCGTCGAGAGACCACGGCCAGTTCCCCTCCCCCGGGGTGCCGTAGCTCATGCAGCCCAGGCAGAGCCGGGAGACCTCCAGGCCGGTCGAGCCCAGCTTGACGTACTCCACGAGATCAGGCTCCTCTCCACCACCGACCAGCAGCCCACGACTCTGCCACGGCCCGGCCGCCGCCGGGCTGTGTCCGGGGTCACCATGACTTCCGCCCAACGCGGCACAGGCCTCCGACCTGCGCCGCCGCAGTGAGAATGCCTGCTCTGCGGCGTCCCGGCCCGGCTCTCGCGCACGTCCGGACGTTCGAGGTGGGGAATGCCCACGTCCGCTGTGGACTTCGCTGTCACCGATGAGGTGCGCGACAGGCCCGCGGGTGCGGGACTGTGGTTCGACGGGCGGTCCGGTGCCCGTCGCGGAAGGAACCAGATGACGAAGGCTCAGGCCACAGAGATCGATCCAGCCGGCGTGGACAGCGGGGACGGCGGCTCCCGGGCCACGGGGGGACCGCCGTCGGGCCTCGCGGCGGCGGGCCTCGCGGCGGCGGACGAGGCGAGCCTGGATCCGCGGCGGTGGCGGGCGCTGCCCGTGATCCTCATCGCCAGTTTCATGAGTCTGTTCGACGTCTTCGTCGTCAACGTCGCGGCACCGAGCATCGAATCGGACCTGAACGCGTCCAACGCCGGGCTCGAGCTGGTCGTCGGCGGTTACTCGTTCACCTACGCCGCCGCGCTGGTCACCGGCGGCCGGCTGGGGGACCGCTTCGGCCGGCGCCGGATCTACCTGCTCGGAATGGCGATCTTCACCGTCGCGTCGGCGCTGTGCGGGCTCGCGCCCAACGAGACGGTGCTGATCGCCGGCCGGCTGCTGCAGGGGGCCGGCGCCGCGGCGATGGTGCCCCAGGTGCTCGCGCTGATCAGCGTGACGTTCCCGCCGGCCGAGCGGCCGCGGGCGTTCGCGTTCTTCGGTGTGACGATCGGGCTCGGCGGGGTCTGCGGGCAGGTGCTCGGCGGGGTGCTGCTCGACCTCGACATCTTCGGCCTCGGCTGGCGGCCGATCTTCCTGGTCAACGTGCCGATCGGGCTGGCGGCGCTCGTCGGGGCGCGACGGCTGGTCCGCGAGTCGCGCGCGGCCCGGGCGGAGCGGCTCGACCCGGTCGGACTGGGCACGCTGACCCTCGGCATCGGGCTGGTCCTCGTCCCGCTCACCCTCGGCCGTGACGAGGGCTGGCCGCTGTGGACGTGGCTCGCGCTCGCCGGCGGCATCGTGGTGCTCGGCGGCTTCGGGGCCTGGGAGGCCCGGCTGGCCCGCTCCGGCGGGCATCCGATCATCCCGCCGGCCGTGGTGCGGACCCGGGCGGTCATCGGCGGCATGGTGATGAGCGCGGGGTACTTCTTTTTCTTCGGCAGCTTCCTGCTCGCCCTGACGATCTTCCTCCAGGTCGGCCAGCACCGCTCGCCGCTGAACGCCGGGCTGATGTTCGCGCCGCTCGGCGTGGTCTTCGCGTTCTCCTCACTGGCGGCGCGCCGGCTGGTCACCGTGTACGGGCCGCGGGTGCTGACCGCCGGGGCGCTCATCACCGCCCTGTCCCTGGTCGGAGTCGCGGTGGCGGTCTCGGCCGAGGGCACCGGCATGACGGCCTACGAGCTCACCCCGTTGCTGATGCTCGCCGGCGTCGGCAACGGCCTGGTGATCCCGGCCCTGGCCGCGAGTGTCATGGCGGCGGCCCCACCCGACATCAGCGGGACGGTGAGCGGCGTCCTCACCACCACCCAGCAGTTCGCCTCGGCGCTGGGCGTCTCCGGCGTGGGGGCGTTGTTCTTCGCCGAGACCGCCCGCGGCGGCGCGGACGCCGGCCTGTTCGCCGCCGTCCTCTGCGGTCTCATCTCGGTCGGCATCGCCTTCCTCGGCTCCCTGGTCCTGCGCCGCCCGGCCGCGGTGCCGGCTGTCGCCGGGCCTTCCGTCGTGGGTGCCGCCGTCGCGGGATCGGCGGACTAGCCGCGGGCGTCGTAACGCCGACGGGCCTCGTCGATCCCGTCGGCGTTGCGCTCGGCCCAGGCGAGCAGCGAGGTGACGGTGTCGAGCAGGGTCCGTCCCAGGTCGGTGAGCTCGTAGTCGACGCGCGGGGGGACCTGCGGATAGACCGTGCGGGTGACGAGGCCGTCCCGTTCCAGGACGCGCAGCGTGCTGGTCAGCATGCGCTGGTTGATGCCGGGCAGCGCCCGCTTCAGCTCACTGAAGCGCCGCGGGCCGGCGGTGAGTTCGGTGACGACCGCGACCGACCACTTGTCACCCACCCGGTCCATGATCGTCCGCACCCGGCAGTCGGCCTCGCCCCGGGGTTCCCAGTCGGCGGCGAGCGAACCGTGCTCCGCGGGCCGCACCGGCACGCCGTGGGTCACCGGCACGTCGCGGGTCACCGGCACGCCGTGGGTCGCTGAAACGTCGTGGGTCACCGCGACCTCCGGTCGGTGGTTGACGGCGGCTCTCTCTCGGCAAATACTACTTTCCGTGTCGATGAAGTTGAGATTGATCCGACGTCTCGCCGTCGACCTCGCCCGCAGCGGCAGCATGCGCTGTTCCTGAGCCGCTCCTCGGCCACGCCGGCCGCCAGGGCGTCCGACCGCTCCCGCGCCGACTCGTCACGATGGTCGCCCGGGGTCCGGCCCCGTCCCCTCTGGTGGCCATGACGTGGCGCCTGCCGACGCCATGTCCCCTCTGCCGGGAGCCCGCGCATGTCCCTGACCTTCCACTGGTTCCTGCCCACCTCCGGCGACGCGCGTGACGTGGTCGGCGGCGGGCACGGCGCGCCCGCCGCGGCGAGCACCCGCGGCCGGCCGCCGACCCTCGACTACCTCGGCCAGATCGCCCGTTCGGCCGAGCAGCTCGGCTTCACCGGCGCCCTCACCCCGACCGGTTCGTGGTGCGAGGACGCCTGGCTGACCACGGCGATGCTGGTCGAGTCGACGAAGCGGCTGAAGTTCCTGGTCGCCGTCCGACCGGGGCTGGTCTCACCGACACTGGCCGCGCAGATGGCGTCCACCTTCCAACGGCTCTCCGGCGGCCGGCTGCTGCTCAACGTCGTCACCGGCGGCGAGGCGGACGAGCAGCGCGGCTACGGCGACTTCCTCGACAAGGACGACCGGTACGCCCGCTGCGACGAGTACCTGTCGGTGCTCTCCGATCTGTGGCGGGGCCGCACCGTGGACGTCGACGGTCGCTTCGTGCGGCTCAGCGGGGCACGGCTGTCCCGGCTCCCCGACCCGCCGCCGGAGATCTACTTCGGGGGCTCGTCGCCGGCCGCGCTCAAGGTCGCCGCCCGCCACGCCGACGTCTACCTGACCTGGGGTGAACCCCCGGACGCCGTCGCCGCCAAGTTCGCCGAGGTCCGGGACAGGGCCGCGGCGGCCGGCCGGTCGCCGCGTTTCGGGCTGCGCGCCCACGTGATCACCCGGGACACCGCCGAGGACGCCTGGGCCGCGGCCCGCCGTCTGATCGACGGGCTGGACCCCCGGACGGTCGCCACGGTGCAGGAACAGCTCGCCCGCAGCGAGTCCGAGGGGCAGCGCCGGATGCTCGCGCTGCACAACGGCTCCGCGGCGAGGCTCGAGATCTTCCCGAACCTGTGGGCCGGGGTCGGGCTGGTCCGCGGCGGCGCCGGGACGGCCTTCGTCGGCAGCCACCAGGAGGTGGCTGACCTCATCGAGACCTACCGTCAGGTCGGCGTCACCGAGTTCGTGCTCTCCGGCTATCCGCATCTGGAGGAGGCGTACTGGTTCGGCGAGGGTGTCCTCCCGATCCTGCGCGCCCGGGGCCGATGGTCCCCGTGACCTCGACCCGGGCACCCGTCCCGCCCGGAACCAGGAATACCACCGGCCCACCCCGGGGTAATTTCTCCGGGCGGCCCCGGGTGGATGGATTTCCTAATGGTGTTGACATCCGCGCCGCCGCGGCACAGAGTTGGACCATGCTCCGGCCGGGTTCAACGATCTCTCGTTTTAAACTGGCCTGGTTTCCACCGGTCCGACTCACACCGGTTCGGTTTCCACGGGCGACCCGGCGGCCCCTGCGGACGACACGTCTCGTGATCCGCGGCCACATCGATTTCCTGCGGGTGGCGTCGGCCGCCTGTAGGCGGTCACCCGCGAGCTGATCTCGCCGCGGGCGAGTCGCGCCAGGCCATCGGCCCGGATTTCACTCACCCGCCTCCCCTCCCCGCCCGGCCCGTACTTCCGGTGTCGGAGCCTCCGGCGGCGGCAGACGCATCCTCAGCGACGTCCGCGCCGCCACGTTTCCGGTCCTGTCGGCGACAGCCTATTTCCGCGTTCTCTTCTTCTCCCGCGCGAAACGTTTTGTTCGGGCTGCCCGCCGGGCGGCCCCTCCCATCGTCAGTCCCATCCCCACCCGGGTCGTTCCACGCGTTCCAACCGCGCCGACCCCTCTTTTTTCTGGAGCAGACCATGCATTGAGCATTTTCAAAGTTTGTTTTTCTAGATTCCCTCCTGTTCCAGGACGAAGACGGCCTGGGTGAACTCGCCGACCCGGCGTGGGCAGCCGCGGAAACGGCTGAGCACGCGCCAGTTCTTCAGGACCGCGAAGCCGCGTTCGCCGGGTGCGCGGGTGGCCGCGAGGACGCGGTTGCTCTCCTTGAGGCCGTCGGAAAGTTCGCCGTTCGCGGGCTTCTTACGGGGCACGAGGAGCAGATCGCTCTCGCCGCCGACGTAGCCCTTGTCGGC
>NZ_KB891260.1 GCF_000373365.1 Parafrankia discariae | reverse complement strand
CGTTGCGCACGACCAGCCGGCGGCCACGGTCGTCACGCTGGTCAGCGAGCTCGGCGATGTAGGCGTCGACCTCGGCCTCCAACGCGGCCGCGAGCATCCGCCGGGCACCCTCCCGGACGATCTCATCGATCAGCGACGGGCTACCCGCCGAACCATCAGCGGGCGTGTTCTCCTCGGGGACTACCGTGAGCACGGGCGTGCCTTCCCGACCGACGCGCCAACGTCGGCCTGACTGAGACCCAAACCTCGATCACCGGGAAGGTACGCCCTCCCCAACCGATCCACAGGTCTCAACCATTGCTCGGCCGGCGTGTTCCCGCCGCACAAGACACATGACACACTCCGCACCAGCGTCGGTACAGACTGAAGCATCTTCTGCATGCATGAAGAAGACGGCCATGGCAGGCCAATACTTGACAGGGGGACAGTGGCGTGGATCCTCGTAGACGGGCGCGGGAGGCGTTCGCGACCCGCCTCTCCGAACTCATCGCAGATCGGGGAACTGATAACAGCAAGTTGTCCAGAAAGACGGGCATCCCCCGTCAGGTGATCGGCGACGCGGCGAACGGGAACTCGCTGCCATCCGCCACAGTGATCGCGCAGCTGGAGTCCGCTCTCACCTCAGGCGGGGAGGTAGTCCGCCTGTGGAAAGCAGCGAAGCTCGAGAAGACCAGCGAAGCCCTCGACCGTTCCCTGTCAGACGACGTGAGGCCGGACCAGGAGGACGAAACGGACAGGCGTACCTTCTTCGAGTTCACTGCCGCAGGCTTCCTAGCAGCCGACGCCTACCGCCGGCACGCGAACATCAAGATCGACCCGCTGACGCTCGAGGAACTCGACGACGCCCTCGCCCAGTACGCCACGCGGTTCACGACGACTCCGCACGGCCAACTCGCACCTGAGATCTCGGAGACGTGGAAGAGCGCCGAGACGCTCCTCGCCGCCGGCGCCCGACCACGAGCACAGGCACAACTGACCAGAGTGGCCGGGTACTCCGCCTACTACCTAGGCCGGCTGGCGTTCAACACCGGAGACAGCACCGCCGCGCGCCGGTTCATCCGCCTCGCGGCAGAGCACGCCCAGGAGATCGACGATCCGATTCTGACCGGCTCGGTGTGCGAGATGTTCTCCACGCTTGCGTACTACAGCCACCAGTACAGGGCCGCAGCGGACTTCGCCCGGCGTGGCTTCGCAGCGTCCGGCACCCACCCCTACGTCGCCGCGCGCCTCGCCTCCCACGAGGTGCGAGCCCAAGTCGCCCTCGGCGACGAGGCATCAGCACGAGCAGCGCTCGCATTGATGACCGAGCACGTCGCCATCAGCCCCCCGATGCCGGGAGCCTCACCGTTCGGTCCCGCGAACGCCGATCAGACAACTGCACGAACACTCGCCCTCCTCGGGCACGGCGATGCGGCCGAGCCCCTGGCTCGCGCATCCGTCGAGGCCTACGACCGGACAGGCGGCGGATTCGAGGATCGGGGAAACGCCACGCTCAACCTCTCCTGGGCGCTGCTGCTCCGGCCCAGTCCCGAACCCGAGGCCGCTGCCGCACTGGCGCAGCAGGTCCTGAGCGCGGTCGATGTGACCCCCACCTTCTCCGTCATGGACAAGATCGTCGATGTGGATCGGCGCCTGGACCGGTACGCGCAACTCCCCGGAGTTCAGGACTTCCGGGCGCAGCTCGCCGAGCGTCCACGCCTAGCCCTCGCGCGGTGAGCAACCTCACCGTTCCGACCGTCGTCACAGATCGACTCATCCTCCGCGGATGGCGCGATGAGGACATCGAGCCGTACGCGGCGATGAACGCCGATCCGGAGACGATGCGCTATCTCGACGGCGTCTGCGGGCTCGATGGCACGATCCGACTGGTCCAGCGGGCACGAGCGCTCTGGGCCCGCCGTGGTCATGGCATGTGGGCGGTCGAGGACCGGGCGACAGGTGAGTTCCTTGGCCGGGCTGGCACGTTCTACGGCGAGGGCTGGCCCGGTGTCGAGGTCGCTGTCTCCCTTCGCCGCGACCGGTGGCGTCAGGGTCTCGGTACGGAAGCCATTACGGCATCGATCAACTTTGGGTTCGACACGCTCGACGTCGACGAGCTGATCACCGTGACCCATCCGGAAAACGCCGGGATGAACGCGATCGCACGCAAGCTCGGGATGACCTTCCGGGAGGTTGCCGACGTGGGTCCGTGGCTCGCGAACAACGTCTACGCGATCAGCCGCGCCGAGTGGGCTGCTCACACAGGCTGAGACCGGCTGCGTACGAGCGTGAACCGCAGCCCTCGGCCCGGCGCCGCCAGTTCTTGGGAGTTCGGGAGGCGCCGGACCGGGACCTCATATGGACCCTTTTTCGCGTTCTGCGCAGCGTCGCCTTGGGCGGCATGGCCGGCGCTTCATCGTGTCCGGCATGGCCGCGCCGGCCCGGCTGCATGGGCCGCCGCCCCGCGGCGCGTACCGTCACCGTGGCCGTCCTTCGAACGGGCGATGTAGGCCCGGTTACCCGGGGGCGGCGGCCTGTCGGCCGGGCACTCATGCTCAGGTCAAGTTCTTCGGTGATGCGGGGACGCGCGCCGATCGGTGGGTGCGGCGGTCGCACTGGCATGGATGCCCTGCCCGGCTGCGGACGGTGGGCAGCCGGGCAGGGTGCGGACGACGACCGAGGTTCAGTGCGATGAAACCGCAGGTAGGCGGCCTGGAGTGTCTAGGTGTCGAGCGATATGGCCGGGCCTACGATGTTCGGGTAGTGGTTCATATTGTGGACGGTTTTGTCCACCCTTTTGACCTGCGGAAATAGCAAGGATTTTTCGATCATTGCTTGATCGTTATATGGCAACGAGTGTGGCAACGGCGTCACACGATCTCGGTGACGGCCTGTCTCGGACCCCGGTTTACCTGCGAGAACGGCGGAGTTGACCATCCGCTTTCCGGGTGGGAGGTCACGAGGCCCTGTGTTCACGGACGTTGCCACAAGGTATGGGCCCTGTATGGCAGCGGAGGTCGTCTGGCCCAGTCGTGTCGGTGCCATAACCTGCGACGGTGCTCAAGATCGAGCCTGGTAGGCCGTCCGCTTTTACGGCGGACAGTCGAGGATCTGTCGGTCGTGATCGGTGCAGACGCCTCTGTGAGGCCGCCGGTATTTGGTCTGCCGGCGGGGTGGGGTGCGTTTGTTGGCGAGGCCCAGTGGGCGCAGCTCGGCCTTGACGTTCTTGTGCTGCAGGTATCCGGTCTGTTCCCGGGTGTCGAAGGCGTGCAGGGTGGTGCGTGAACCGCATCCTGGCGAGCCTGATCGCTCGCCAGGTGCTGAGCCTCGTCTTGGCCGCCATCACGCCGTGCCTCGACTGGGCCGCTCCCGCAGGCCTGGTCCCACCGCCGCTGTTCGCGCCGATCGTGGTTGGCGGACGGCCACCATCATCCGAGCTGGGCTCCCGGCGCGGACCGGACGGGACGGGCGTTGGCGCGGAGGCATTTCCGTGATCACAGCGACGGCTCGACCCAGGCCCGGGCTCATCGCCATCACGTGTAGCGATGGCAGCTGTCTGCGCTAAGAGCGATCTTCGGGGCTGGTCCGTTCCGCGAGAGCTTGGCTGTGGCCGGCGCGGGTCCGTGCGGTGGCGCCGCGTCCTCGTCGGCCCGCTGCCCTTGTGCGCTGTGGACGATCGGATTTGTTCGATCTTGTGGGTGAGTGGCGTTCCCATCCGGCTCGGCAGTCCCGCTGGGGCGGCTGGCGGCCATGAGGTCGACATCCTCTGACGGAGGTCGCGCATGACCAGACGACTGCCGTAGAGAGGGCACGGAGCTCTCACCACGGTCCTTATTGCAAGATCTTCGCAATAGGAAGATAGTTGCAGTCTGGCTGCGCGGTCCGGCCGACCGACGGCTCCCTCCGGCTGGCCGCGCGTCTGGCTTGATCGCACGGAACCCCAGCGCAGCGGCTCCGTGTACGCGCCGCTGAACGGACGGGTCCTCGCGACAGGGTGCACGAGGTGACCGCAGGCCTGGCGGGTCGGACTTCGGCCCCGAGCCTGACGACCAGAGTTCCGCAACGAGGAGATGACACGTGGCTCACCCGGCGCCCGGCACCGTGGATCCGACGCTCGGGGCGCGGCTGGCTCAGTTCCGGCTGAGCCTCACGTCCGCGGACAGGCGTTCTCTCGTTGGCATGGGCGGCTTCATCGTCCTGCTGCATGTGGTCGGGTTCGTCGTCCTGTTCGCCCTGGTCACGCCGCACGACTACCAGCTCGGCGGCGACCATCCGGTCTTCACGGCCGGAGTCGGTGTCCTCGCCTATACCTTCGGTCTGCGCCACGCCTTCGACGCGGACCACATCGCGGCCGTCGACAACACCACCCGCAAGCTCATCGCGGACAACGCGGCCCGGGAGGCGGAAGGGCACACCGGGCAGCGTAAGCCGTTGTCGGTCGGGTTCTGGTTCTCGCTGGGCCACTCGACGATCGTGTTCGTGCTCGCGTTCCTGCTGTCGGTCGGTGTCAAGTCACTGGTCGGTCCGGTCGAGGACGACTCGTCCCGGCTGCACACGATCACCGGCGTCATCGGCCCGTCAGTCTCCGGGGTCTTCCTCTGGGTGCTCGGAGTCCTCAACCTTGTTGCCCTGATCGGCATCGTGCGGGTGCTCCGCGAGATGCGCCAGGGCCGTTACGACGAGCAGGAGCTGGAGCGACAGCTCGACTCCCGCGGCTTCATGAACCGGTTCCTGGGCGGCCTGACGAAGACGGTCACCAAGCCGTGGAACATCTACCCCATCGGGGTGCTGTTCGGGCTCGGTTTCGACACTGCCACGGAGGTCGGTCTTCTTGTGCTGGCCGGCGGTGCGGCGGCGTTCGACCTGCCCTTCTACTCGATCCTGGTGCTGCCGATCCTGTTCGCCGCCGGCATGTGCCTCATGGACACGATCGACGGTGTCTTCATGAACGCCGCCTACGGCTGGGCGTTCGCCCGTCCGGTGCGCAAGGTCTTCTACAACCTGACGATCACCACGATTTCCGTCATCGTCGCGCTCGTCATCGGAACCATCGAGCTCATCGGGGTCCTCGCTGACCGGCTCGGTATCGAGTCCGGGCCACTGGCCTGGATCGCCGGCATCAACCTCGACTACGCCGGCTACGCCATCGTCGGTCTCTTCTTCGTCTCCTGGGCTCTCGCTCTGGCCGTCTGGTATTTCGGCCGGATCGAGGAACGCTGGACCGGCGGTCAGACCGCTTCCTCGACCGGGCCGGTCTGAACGCGCCGTCCACCGGGCCCGGTCTGGCCGCATCGCGGAAACAGGTGGCTCTCCGGCACAGGCTGGTTGGTATCAGGATGTGCCGTGGGTGGGTCCTTCCGCCTGCCTCGGCTGGGTCTGGCCCGCGGTGACAGGGCCGCTGGTCCGGGCCCGCGCCCCGCGGAATAGTGACGGGACGGGGTGGCGGGCGGCCCCTATACCGTCGCGCAGCGCTGCCTGGGCGGTGCGGCGTTCCTCGCCGGTGAGCCGGTCGATGTACAGGGTGCCATCGAGGTGGTCGGTCTCGTGCTGGAAGCATCGGGCGAGCAGGCCGCCCGCCTGGTAGGTGATCGCGGCGCCGGTCGCGTCGAACCCGCGGACGGTGGCGCTGGCGGACCGGGGGGTCGGGTAGGCGTGGCCGGGCACGGACAGGCAGCCTTCGGAGCCGTGCTGTTCGCTCGGGCCGGTTTCCAGGACGGGGTTCACGACGACGAGTGGCCGGCGGGGGACGGTGATGTCGTCGGTGTCGTATTCGGTGTCGAAGACGAACACCCGCAGGCTGACGCCGACCTGGGGTGCGGCGAGGCCGACGCCGGGGGCGGCGTACATCGTCTCGATCATGTTGTCGACCAGGCGGCGCAGGGCGGTGTCGAAGGCGGTGACCGGCTCGGCCGGGGTGCGCAGGACCGGATCGCCGAGGGTGCGGATGGGCAGCAGGGTCATGCAACACTGTTGCATATGAGCCAGGCTGGTCGTGCCTCCCGTTGGCCTCGGCCTGGCGGGCTCCGGCTCGAAGGCGGTTGCTGGAGGATGGCCTTGATGTCGGTGGAGGTCCGGGAGGTCCGGTTTCGGTGAGTGGAGGCGGTCTGATCGCGGCGCCTGACGTGGATACCGGAGAGGGCCCGGTCGGCGCGGGGGTCGCGGCGCTGCGGCGGCGCGGCGAGCGGGTCACTCCGGCCCGGCGGGCGATCCTGGAGGTGCTGAGCGCGACGCCGGAGCACTTGTCCGTCGACGATGTACTGGGCCGGGCGCTGGAGATCTCGCCGGGGCTGCATCGCACCACGGTGTACCGGGCGATGGAGACGCTCGGCGAGCTGGGGCTGGTCACGCATGTGCACACCGACCACGGGCCGGCCTTCTACCATCTGGCCGAGTCCCTGGCCGGCGGGCGGCATCTGCACGTCCGCTGCCGGGTCTGCGAGCGGATCGTGGACGTGCCCGCGGACCTGCTGGAGGACGCCGCCCGCCGGCTCCGCGACAGCGTGGGCTTCGTCCTGTTGGCCGACCACACGGCGCTCGCGGGTCTGTGCGCTCAGTGCGCGCAGGCTGGTGGGGTGCCGCAGGCCGGAGGAACGTCGCCGGACGGGGCCGGGTAGCGGTCGCCCGTTCCGTGCGACCGTGCCCGGCGACACACCGCACCTGGCGGTCATCTGGTGGGTCTGCCCGCCCTGGGGGCAGCTGAGGCCGAGGCCACGGCGAGGAAGCGGTCCGGAAGGTCGAGGACCTGCGTGGTGTGCCATCCGGCGGCGCCGAGCAGCGCGGTGAGCCGCTTAGGAGCGAGCAGATGGTCCTGGGCGTCAAGACCGCTGTGCACCTCGATCGTCTCGAAGGCGAGATCCCCGGGGGTGGAGGGGATACCACTCCGGCGGAGGATCTCGACCACGGCCGGGGCGGGCACTGGCAGTGTTCCGTGCGCGGCCGAGGTCACCCCGAAGCCGGTGACGACGCTGGAACAGGAGCCGCGGGCCACGCCGAGGGCGTCGAGCGCGGCGGCGACGCCGACCACGTCGATGATCGCGTCGAGGGCGCCGACCTCGTGGAAGTGCACGCGGTCAACCTCGATGCGATGGACGTGCGCCTCCGCCTCGGCGAGCACAGCGAAGATCTGCAGCGCCCAGGACCGGACACCGGCCGCCAGCGGCGCGGCGGACAGATGATCGCGGATCCACGAGTAGCGGCGGTGCGCGGGGCCGACCTGCGCCCGCACCCGCGCGTAGGTCCCGGCCAGGCCCCCGCGCGTCGCCGGTTCGACGTCCAGGGACCACCCGTCGAGCCCGAGCAGATCCAGCTGCCCGCGTACCGCGTCCAGCGGAGCGCCGGCGTCGAGGAGGGCGCCGAGTGCCATGTCACCGGCGGCACCCGCTGTCGCGTCCCACCTGACCAGGAGGCCGGCGTCCGCCGAGGAGCTCGTCACAGGTGCGATTCTGTCGCATCTGGCCCGTGATCCGTGTGCCGGCCGGGTGGTCCGTATTCCCCACCCGGCCGCGACGGAGCCAGGGACCTACGCAGGGTCAGACCGAGGCGATCTGCTTGGCGTTCGCGTAGCGGGCGGCGACGTCGGCCCAGTTGACGATGTCCCACAGGGCGGTGACGTAGTCGGCCTTGACGTTCTTGTACTGCAGGTACCAGGCGTGCTCCCAGGCGTCGAAGGCGAGCAGCGTGGTGTTGCCGATGCCGACGTTGCTCTGGTGGTCGTAGACCTGCTCGACGAGGAGACGTCCGGAGAGCTGGTCGTAGGCGAGGATGCCCCAGCCGGAGCCCTGGACGGTGGTGGTGACGGCGGTGAGCTGGGCCTTGAAGCTGTCGAAGGAGCCGAAGGACTCGGCGATGGCGTCGCCGAGGGCGCCGTCGGGCTTGTCGCCGCCGTCGGGGGAGAGGTTCTGCCAGTAGATGCTGTGCAGGATGTGGCCGGAGACGTTGAACGCGAGGGTCTTCTCCAGGCCGACGATCGCGCCGAAGTCGCCCTTGTCGCGGGCTTCGGCGAGCTTGTCGAGGGTGGTGTTGGCGCCGGCGACGTAGGTCGCGTGGTGCTTGTCGTGGTGCAGTTCGATGATCTGGCCGGAGATCGCCGGCTCCAGCGCGGCGTAGTCGTACTGCAGATCGGGCAACGTGTAGACGGCCACGTGATGTCCTTCGCTGTGAGTGGTGGGATGTCCGGCGCGGCGGACATGTCGGACGCGGTCGGCGTCAGACGGGATCGGTGACGTAGGCGTTGCGGATCGCAGCGAGCAGATCCCGCGGCCCGGTGTCGGGTGCGGAGCGGTCCGCGAGGTGGTCGAGGGTGATCCCGCACAGGGTCGCGAGGCCGAGGACGAGTTCCGCCATCGCCGCGGCAGGGTTCTCGCGTTCGGCTCCGTCGACCATGACGCGCTGGACGGCGGTCCAGAAGAACGCGGGGTCCCTGGCGGAGTCGGTGTAGGCGGTCATGATCTCGATCGCCACCGGCAGGCACGCGGCCATCGGGTCGGTAGGGACGATTCCCACGGATCCTGCTCCCCTCGGTCGGCCTGCGACTGAACAGTAGTTGCCTATGATTCGCAGCTGCAAACTAGGGGCCTGTCAGGGGGTGTTGTGGCGGTCGCGCCTTGTGGAAACTGCCACGTAGGGCGTTTGATCGCGAACCATCCGCGACCCTTGTCGGTTCGACATGCAACCATGTTGCGTGTGGTCGTGTCTTCGCTTCCGGCGGTCGGCGGTCTCGCGTGTCCTGGTGACCGCGGGCACTACTGGTGGGAGCGGATTCCGTGTGCGCGGGCGGTGCCGTGACGGGTCGACATCCCGTCCGCGTCGCGCCGCATCCGACTTCGCCGCCAGCGGCGAAGTCGGCGGGTCGGGCGCAGGCCGGTGTCGCGGAACTGCGCAGCCGTGGCGGACGCGCCGACGTTCCTTCGGCCTGTTGGGCGAGATCGTCCTCAGCTGGGGCCGTACAGTCGTCGCCCGTGGCCCGTTACGCGCACGATTGCTCGTGATCTGGCGTGTCGTGTGCGGTCCGGGGAGCTGCCGGCGGGTGCGGAGCTGCCAGGGGTGCGGGAGTACGCCCGGGTGCTGGGGACGACGTCGTCGACGGTGGTGCGGGCGTATCGGTATATGGCAGACGGTGCGGTGATCACGCGGGCGGATCGGCGGCGGGCGCGGGTCGCGGGGGAGGGTGCGATCGCGGCGGCGCGGCTGCTGGAGCCGGAGCGGGTGTTCCGGCTGGCGGGCAGCGACGATCCGGCATTGGGGGTTCTGCTCGCTCGGCTTGGCGCCTTGGTCGAGCCGGTGGGGGTGCGGGGGAGCTTTCCGGGGCTGCGGGCGCTCGCGCGAGGTGAGGCTGACGGCGCGGTGATCCATCTGCGTCATCGGGACGGTGTGTAACAACGAGGCGTTCGTGCGGGCGTTGCTGGGCCGCGATGAGCCGCGTCTGCTGCATCTGTGGCGGCGCGAGCAGGGCCTGATCGTCCCTGCGGGAAATCCGCGTGGGCTGGCCTCGGTCGCCGGGATCAGCGGCCTGCAGGTCGTTCGACGCGAGATGGGGGCGGGCACAAGGGCGCTGCTTGATCAGCTGCTTCTTGCTGTGGGGATCGCCCCGAGCGCCGTTGCCGGGCCGGCACTGTCCTCGCACATGGAGATCGCGTTCGCAGTTGCCCTGGGGATGGCCGACGTGGGGGTGGGGGTACGGGCGGGGCTGGCGGATCTAGGGCTGGAGTTCGTCCCGCTGCTGTGGGAGCCGTACGAGATCGCTCTCGGACGGGAGGCGTTGGGCGCGGTCCAGCCGCTGCTCACCGCGCTGCGGGACCCGGAACTTCACCAGGTGGTCACGGCGCTGGGTGGCTATGACCTCGCCCACGCCGGCGCAGTCCGGCCGGTCGGCCCGGATCATGCACACGAGAGATAGCCCTGCGATTGTTGGTCCGGACAGTGGTAGCACAGACCGACATCGAAGATCATTCTAGGTGGGTTGAGGTGGGAAGAACAGTCTGCACCTGCGGTATGTGATGACCTTCCTTCCGTATGTGCGTAGCGAGGCGGAGAGTGAGGCAGGGTTCGGCTCGGTTCCGGGGGCAGTGATCGGTATCCCGGAGGAGTCGGCGGGCCGCCGTCCGTGGCTGACCCCGGGTGGGGGGTATCGGGACGGCGAGTTTCCTCGCCGACGTTGGGCACGAGGTGCCTACCGCGCTGATGGCCGGTTTCGTCACCCCGCCCCTGGGCGCGCCCGCCGCCTCCCTGGGGGTGATCGAGGGCATCTCGGACGGGCTGGCAGGTGCGGGCCGGTTTGTCGGTGGAGCGCTGGCGGATGACCGCCGGCGGCGCCGGACGGTCGCGGTCGGCGGCTACACCACCACCGCCGTACTGTCCGCACTGATCGGGGTGACCACGTCGGTGGTGCAGGCGGGGGATGTTGCGCGGCGCGGCGCGGCGTGGGCGGCTCGCGGGCTGCGGGTCCCGGCCCGTAACGCGCTGCTCGCCGACGTGGTACCCGCCAGCGCCTACGTCTGGGCCTACGGGTTCGAGTGGACCATGGACAATCTTGGCGCGATCGTGGGCCCGCTGCTCGCCCTCGGCCTGGTGTCGCTGGTCAGCGTGCGCACCGCGATGCTGCTGTCGATTGTTCCAGGGGTGCTGGCCGCAGTCGCGATTGTCTACGCGATCCGGCAGGCGAAGCTGCCCCGGGCCGGTGAACGTCGCCGGCTGCGGTTCAAGGTCCGACCGGTGCTGTGCGGGCAGCTTGGGCGGGTGCTGGCCGGGTTCACCGCCTTTGAGTGAGAACGGGTTGTGCGAACCGATCTGGGGTCCGAGCCGCCCCTCCGGCCTCGCGGTGATCTTTATCGGGCAAAGGGCCATTTATGAGAATCGTCATCTGTGCGTCTCTGGTCTGGGGCGCGGGCGGGCGGCACACTCGGTCACGTGTCGTCTTCCGATATCGGCTTCCGTAGGGAGTGCGCCCGTGCTGAGGAGTGAGCCGTGAGCACGGCATCGCCTGCCGCCGGCGTCCCGGACGAGTTGCGGCGTCGCCTCGGGGTGCCCGACGCCGTGGTGATCGGTCTCGGGTCGATGCTCGGTGCGGGGATCTTCGCCGCTCTCGCCCCGGCGGCACACGCGGCCGGCTCCGGGCTGCTGCTCGGGCTGGCCCTGGCCGCCGTGGTCGCGTACTGCAACGCGACGTCCTCCGCCCGGCTGGCCGCTCGGTATCCAGCCTCGGGCGGCACCTATGTCTACGGGCGCGAGCGGCTCGGTGCTTTCTGGGGCTATCTCGCGGGGTGGGGGTTCGTCGTCGGCAAGACCGCCTCCTGCGCCGCGATGGCCCTCACCGTCGGGTCGTATGTGTGGCCTGGCCAGGCACACGCGGTGGCGGTGGCCGCCGTGGTGACACTGACCGCCGTGAACTACGCCGGGGTGCAGAAATCCGCCTGGCTAACCCGCGCGATCGTGGCCGTCGTCCTGGTGGTCCTCGCCGCAGTGGTCCTCGCAGCCCTCACCTCCGATGAGGCCGATGCTGCGCGGCTGAGTATCGGCGGGGACGCCTCCTTCGGAGGGATACTGCAGGCAGCGGGTCTGTTGTTCTTCGCCTTCGCCGGCTACGCGCGCATCGCTACCCTCGGTGAGGAGGTCCGCGACCCGGGTCGGACCATTCCCCGGGCCGTCCCGCTTGCGCTCGCCATCACCCTGCTCGTCTACACAGCTGTCGCTGTCGCCGTTCTCGCGGTGCTGGGGCCAGGGCGGCTGGCCGATGCCACCGCGCCGCTGTCGGATGCTGTCCGGGCCGCCGGCGCGGGCTGGCTCGCGCCGGCGGTGCGCGTCGGCGCGGCAGTGGCCGCGCTCGGCTCGCTGCTGGCACTCATCCTCGGCGTCTCCCGCACCACCCTGGCGATGGCCCGGGACCGGCACCTGCCCCACGCCCTGGCCGCGGTCCACCCAAGGTTCGGGGTGCCGCACCGGGCCGAGCTCGCCGTCGGCGCCGTGGTAGCGGTCCTCGCGGCGACGGCGGACGTGCGCGGGGCGATCGGGTTCTCCTCCTTCAGCGTGCTGGCCTACTACGCCATCGCCAACGCCTCCGCCTGGACCCTGCCTCCGGACGAGGGCCGCCCGCACCACCTGATCCCTGCCCTCGGGCTGGCCGGCTGCCTCACGCTGGCTTTCGCCCTGCCACCGACCTCCGTGATCGCCGGGGTCGCGGTGCTGGCCGTGGGCGCCGCCGCCTACGGGATACGCCGCGCGATGGCCCCCTGACCCAGCACGACACGGCTGCTCGGGCGCGCAACCGCAGGTGTACCTCTGGCTCACGGGACGGTATCGGCACCCGCGATACGCCTCGACGGCAGAGGGGGACCTCGTATGACACAGCTCGGTACCTGGCAGGCCCGGCTGACCTCGACCAACGCGCCCGCCGCGGTCTTCCTCTTAGCCGCGCGCCCCGCAGACTCCCAACGCGGTTCCTACAGGGTGTCGTCGCCGAGGACTTCGCGGGCCAGCTCCGCCAGAGCCTTGCGGTCCTCCGCGAGAGCCCGCCTCCCGACCTCGGTCGCCCGGTAGACCCGCCGGACCCGGCCATCCACGACACGCTGGTCGGAGGTCAGCAGCCCGTCGGCTTCCAGTCGATGCAGCGTCGGATACAGCGTGCCGGGGCTGATCTGATAGCCGTGGCGGGCCAGCTCCTCGGTCATCCACGCGCCGTGGATCTCCCCCTCAGCCGCGTGGTGCAGGATGTGCAGCCGCACCGCACCCCGCTGAAACTCCCGCACCCCTGGCCCACCTCCGACAGCGACGAAACCGATATCGGCATCCGACCCTACGCCCGGGCGAGCCTCGCGTCCGGGCGGGCCGCGGCGTGAGGGTCATCGGGGGGCGGGCAGGGAGTGATGCCGGGAAGCATGCTGGCGATCAGGGTCCGGACCCCGTCAACCTGATCGAGGCAAGATCTTATAGGAGCTACTGAGCCGGTTGTTCAGCGTCGCCATCCAGCCGGTCTGGGTTCTGCTCGGGTGGGTTGATCCAAGCCGGTGTTGGTCGCGGCGGTGGTGCTGTGGCTCGATGCGTTCTCGGTCACCAGGTGCTGCCAGGACCTGCCGATCAGCGCCGGTAGTAGCACCGAGTGGCCCAGGCTGGAGACCGGGAACAGCTCGGTGATTCCTTGCAGGAGTCCGATGACGCCCGCTTGCAGGTAGGTCGGCTCATACACGGCCACGTCTCCGTCTCTCGCAGTGGGCCGCCCGCAAGCCATTTGGATGTTTCGAGCGCTCCCGGGCCTGCTGCAGCCCGTCGGCTGTTCCGTCTCGTCGGGGGTTCATGTGGTGTCGAAGCAGCCGTCGAACTCGAACACCGGGTTGACCACGGTGCTGCCGGTGGTGGTGCGGATCATAAGTGGGCCGACGATTTTGGTGGGGCCGCCGGCCTGGTAGCAGCCGTTGGAACGGACCTGGAGTTCGAACTTGCCGTTCTGGGCCTTACCGGTCCCGTCGGTCCAGCCGACCATGCAGATCCAGTCGCTGCCGGCGCCCTTGTCGTGGGTTCCGGGGGTGTTGCGGTGGCAGGTGGGTGTGGCGGCGACGGCGGACGCGGTGAGTCCGGGGTGGCCGAGCAGGGTCTGCTGCTGGACGTACAGGTTGGAGAAGACAGGGCCGATCGAGCCCTCGACGCGGGGCCGGGTGACATCGGTGCCGCAGCCGGCCAGGGCGGCGGTCAACACGGTCGCGGCGCCGGCGGCGACGGCTGCCCGGAGCAGCCGGCCGGGGGTGAGACGGCGCATGGGGTCAGCCTCCGGTGATGTCGCGGCGGCGCAGCCCCGTGTAGGCGACGGCCAGGCAGATGAGGATGTACCCGGCGCTGACGAGGGTGCCGTCGCGCAGCGGGCCGTAGTAGGGATGGGCGGCGAGCAGGCCGTGCCAGGCGTCGAACGGGGTGACGAGTAGCAGGTGGCGGATGGCGTCGGCGCCGTTGAGGAACGAGTAGAGCTGCATGACCAGTCCGAGGACGATCGGGCCGACGATCCCCATCGGGCTGCTGCGGGTGAGCACTGACAGCAGGATCCCCAGGGCGGTGAAACCGAGCAGGGGCGGTAGCGCGCTCGCCCAGGCGGCGAGGACCAGCCCGGCGGTGCGGCCCGAGGGCAGGAGGGTTCCGGACAGGCTTTCCAGCGGCTGGTGGCCGACGAGGAGCACGCCAGCGGCCAGGCAGCCCAGCGCGAGGACGGTGAGGACGAGGGTCGCGAAGGTGGCGGCGGCCAGGGTTTTGGCCCAGAAGATCTGGGTGCGGCTGTGGGAACGGGTCAGGATCGTCTTCCAGGTGCCGTGCTGGTCCTCGCTGGCGAAGATGTCTCCGGCGACGAGGCTGGTGAGCAGCGGGAAGACCCACTGGGCGGCGAAACCGAGGATCATCAGCGGGGTCGCGAAGCCGCTGGCGTGGACCCACCGGCCGTACAGGGTGTCTTTCGGCAGCCGGTCTTGGCGGTTCAGGAGCACCACGAACACGAACGGCGCGACCAGGCAGACGCCGAGCGTGGCGCGGGTGCGGGCCTGGGCGGCGAGTTTCGTGATCTCCCACCGGTAGGCGGTGACGACCCGGCCCCGGCCCACCAAGGCGGGCGGCACCGGGGCTGTGGCGGTGGTGGCTGGGGTGGTCACGAGGTCACTCCGGTGAGGGTGTCCGGCTGGGGTTGGGCGGGCACGTCGAATCCGGCCGCCGGGTCGGTTTCGGTGAGCATGAAGAACAGCGACTCCAGCGGCGCGACCTCCAGGTGAAGGGCCCGTACCGCGAAGCCGGCCCGCCCGAGGGCGATGATGTAGGCGTCCGCGTCGGCGGCCTGGGCGCGCAGCGCCAGGCCGCCGTCCGGGTGGGCGGAGACGGCCACAGTCTGATGGTCGGCGGCCAGGCGCAGTGCCTGGGCGTCGTCGTTGGTCATCAGCCGATGGGACGGGTCGGGGGCCTGGGCGCGCAGCTGGTCGATCGACCCGTGGTAGACCACCCGGCCGGTGCGCATGATCGTGACGTTGTCGCAGATCTCCTCGACCTCGTCCATGTTGTGGCTGCTCAGCAGCACGGTCAGCCCCCCGGCGGCAAGCCGTTTGACCAGGGCACGCATGTCCCGAATGCCGGCAGGGTCCAGGCCGTTCGCCGGCTCGTCGAGGACGAGTAGCCGCGGGTCGCGCAGCAGGGATGCGGCTACCCCGAGACGCTGACGCATCCCGAACGAATAGCTCCCAACCTTGTCCCCCGCCCGCCCGGCGAGGTCGACCACATCAAGGACCTCGCCGATACGGCTGTCCGCGCCGCCACCGTCCAGGCCGGCCAGCAGGTTCAGGTTCCGCCGGCCGGACAGGTAGGGGTAGAACCGCGGACTCTCGATGAACCCGGCGACCCCATCCAACATCGCCGGACCCGCATCCCCCCAGGTCCGGCCGAACACCCGCAGCGTCCCGGCGTCTGGACGGATCAGCCCGAACAGCATCCGCAGGAACGTCGTCTTCCCCGCGCCGTTCGGGCCGAGGATCCCGTACACCTCCCCGACGTCCACCCGCAGATCCACATGATCCACCGCGGTGAGGCCACCGAACCGTTTGACCAGCCCGGAAGCCTCCACCGCCGGAACACCGACCGCCATACGCCCTCCCGTCGAACATCCACACGTCTACTACTCGATGAATAGTAGACCGTCGTAGATGCGGCGGGTGGCGGGGCCAGCATCGCCGAAGGGCGCGGCCGCCGTGGAGCCTTCGCGCGTCACGCTCGACGACCAGACCCTTGTACTATCAATCCAGTAGTAGCGAGGAGGGTGGGAATGGCGCGGAAACCCAGGCGCGAACCGGGAACACTCGAGCGCGAGGTGCTCGCCGCGATCGCGGCGGCCGGACGCCCCCTCACCCCGGCCGAGACCCTCGCCGAACTCGGCGAACCCCTGGCCTACACCACGGTGATGACGACCCTCGCCCGCCTGCACGACAAGGGCGCCCTGACCCGGACACCCGCCGGCCGCACCTACACCTACGCCCCCGCCACCGACCCGGACACCCTCGACGCCGCGCTCACCGCCCGGCAGATGACCCGCCTGCTCGGCGCCGGCACCCACCGGGCCGAAACCCTGGCCCGTTTCGTCGCTGACCTGCGCCCGGAGGACGGACAGCTCCTCGCCGACCTCCTCGCCACCCCCCAACCGGACGCCGACGCCGACAGCACGGACGGCGGGCCACGGTGATGACGGCCGTCGCGCTCACCCCGTTCGTCACGAGTCTGCTGCTGGCCGTCGGCGGGGGCTGGCTCGGCCGGCGGCTGCGGCCCGCCGCCGCCACCCGGCTGCTCACCGCCGCCTGCCTGGTCACCGCACTGGCCACCGGCTTCGTCCTGTCCGTCGTGGCCTTCACCCTGCTCGCCCCAATACCGACGCTCGCCGCGTTCGGGCACTGGTCAGCAACGGTGGTCCGCGGCCATGACCCGCTGCCCGCTACCGCCGGGCTGCTGCCCGCCGTCGTCGTCGTCGGGCTACTCGCCGCCGCCGCCCGCCGGGCCGTCGCCGTCGGCCGGGACCTGGCCGCAGCCGAACTCACCTGCCGCCGACTCGGACCCGCCCCCACCGGCCTGGTCATCGTCGACGACGACCATCCCGACGCCTACACCCTGCCCGGACTCACCGGCCGCATCATCGTGTCCACCGCAATGCTGCGCGCGCTACCCCCCGACGAACGCCGCGTCCTGCTCGCCCACGAACACTCCCACCTCCGCCACCGCCACCACGCCTACACCCAGCTCGCCGACCTCGCCGCCGCCGCCAACCCGCTCCTGCGGACACCCGCCGCCGCCGTACGGCTCGCCGTCGAACGCTGGGCCGACGAAGACGCCGCCACAACCGCCGACAACCGCGCCGTCGTGGTCCGGGCCCTGGCCCGCGCCGGCATCGCCCGCTCCGGCACAGTGACCATGCCCACCGCGTCGCTCGGCGCCGTGGATACCGACCTCGCCCACCGGGCACGGGCACTGCGGGAGCCACCACCGAAACCGCAGCCCGCCCTGGCCCTCGCCCTCACCGCGCTCATCCTGGCCACCGCAGCAGCCGCCGTCGACACCTCCCACACGACCGAACACCGGTTCGAACACGCGCAAGCAACGTTCGCGCACCGGAGCTGACCGGTCGCACGCGGACCGAAGCGACGAGGCCCGACAGAGGAAACCGTGGATCATGTCTGACTGGCTCGTCGGACTCGCCATCGCCGTCGGCTGCCTGATCGCCAGCTGGGGACTGCTGGCCATCCTCGCCCGACGCCTCCCACCCGGCGTCCTGCGCGACCTCGCCGCCTTCATCCCCGACTGCGTCACCACCATCCGACGCCTCCGCAAAGACCCCCGGATACCCCGCCGCGCGAAAATCGCCATCCTCATCGCCGGACTCTGGGTCGCCAGCCCCATCGACCTCATCCCGGAATTCCTCCCCGTGATCGGCCCCCTCGACGACATCGTCATCGTCGCCCTCGCCCTGCGCTACGCCGGCCGACAGGTACCCCGCGACATCCTCCTCGCCGCCTGGCCCGGCGAAACCAAACTCCTCGAACGCCTCCTGGGGCCCGCCCACGCCCCCGAAACCGATCCTCCGCCTTTCACCAGCACACCGCCCTGACCGGGCCTGTCCAGGTAATGGCTCTGCCGCACATCCGGTGGTAGCCGAAGCGGCCCTGTGGGGCTCCAGAACCCCGATTTGGGCGGTGACCTGCGCGTTTGCCTGCTGGACTGGGCCTGTGTCGGGCAGGCTGGATGGTCGTGGTGTGGTCGCTGCTCTACGCCCTGACACGCAACACTCTCGGACTGATGCTGCTCCGAGTCCGCGGGGACACTGCGAAGGACGTCGAGCTCCTCGTCCTGCGACATCAGGTGGCGGTGTTGCGACGGCAGGTTCACCGGCCGGCGCTGGAACCGGCGGATCGGGTGATCCTCACGGCGCTGTCCCCGCTGCTGCCCCGGGCCCGCTGGGACGTCTTCTTCGTCACCCCGGCCACCGTGTTGCGCTGGCACCGTGACCTCCTCGCACGAAAATGGACCTACCCGCGCAAGTCGCCCGGGCAGCCGCCGGTCCGCCGGGAGATCCGCGAGCTGGTCCTGCGCCTCGCACGGGAGAACCCGACCTGGGGCCACCGTCACATCCAGGGCGAACTGATCGGGCTGGGCTACCCGGTCGGGGTGGCCACCGTCTGGCGGATCCTGCACCGCGCCGGTGTCGATCCCGCACCCCGTCGGGCCGACTCCTCCTGGCGCATGTTCCTGCGCGCCCAGGCATCCGGCATCCTCGCCTGCGATTTCTTCACCGTGGAGACGGTGGCTTCATACTGCTGCTCCTGATGTGGCCTTGTCTGTGTGGGTCAGGCGTGGCGAGTGTGAGATGATCTCTTGACAGGTGGCTTCGGTGTCCTGGTTCCAGGGGATGAGGATTCGCCGGTTCGGGGCGCGGCGGACGTCGAGGCGGCCCTTGTCGATCCAGCGGTAGACGACCTGGTCCTGGACGCCGAGGCGGGCGGCGGCCTGGGCGACGGTGACCTCACCGGGGTCGGGGGTGCCCGCGGGAGGGAATCGGTGGTTGACCCGGGTCCAGGCCACGGCGCGATCGGTGAAGGGCAGTCCGTGCGGGGTGGTGTGTCCCGCGGTGTTCAGTGCGGCGGCGATGTCGCCAATGGGCATGGTCGGCGTGAGGCCCTGGATGATCCTGGCTGTGGTGGACAGGGGCGCGGGCTGCCGGGGCGGGATGGCGCAGGTCAGCGTGTCGGTGGCGCCGGTGTGCCAGCGCACTCCCAGCCGGACGACGTCCGGGTCCGGCTCGGGCAGAACGGTGACGTCGCAGATCAGGGTCCGCAGGAGACGCTTGCGGTCGCGTGGGCTGGTCGTGGGCGCGTCCCACAGGGCGTGGACATCGGCGACGAGATTGTCAAGCTCAGCCCGGCCGGGCAGGGCGGGTAGCTGTCCGGTGACGTGGTCAAGGTGCGCTTCCGCCTCGCTGAGCGCGCGGAGTCTGGCCTCCCACCGGGTCTCCAGGCTGCGGGCGACCAGGCGGTTGTCCGGTTCGCAGGCGTGGAAGGCGCGTTCGGCGCGGGCCGCGTCATAGGCAGCGCGCTGAACGGTCAGCTGCGCGGCGCGCAGGGTGCGCCGGTGCCGGTCGGCGACCTCGTCGGCCGCGGCGAGGGTGAGCGCGACCTCGGCGGGAGTCAGCGCGGACAGCAGCAGGTCCGCGACAGCCTGGTCGACCACGCCGGCGGGGATGGCATGTCGGCAGGTCGGCGTCGGGTGGCGGTGGATCTCATCGATCGCGTTGCACAGATAGCGGGCGTCGCCGCGTCGCAGGTAGCGCACCCCGATGGTGGCACCGCACGACCCGCAGTTGATGATCCCCTGGCACAGGGCGGTGCCTTCCCGTGGCGGGCGGGCGCCCCGACGGGTGCGGTTGGCCCGCAGCCGCGTTTCGATCCGCAGGTAGTCCTCCCAGGTGACATAGCCGGGATGGTGATCGAGGATCAGTACCGGCCACCGCTCCCGTCCGAGCCGTTCGGTGGTGGTGCGCACCGTCCCGTCCGGCCTGACCTGGCTGCGCCCGACATGACGCCCGTACACATACGCACCGGCGTAGGCCGGGTTCGTCAGTACGCCCAGAACCCGGGCATTCGTCAGCGCGCCCCACACCAGTTCCCCGACGCGTGCCCCGCCGTGGACGCGCTGGGGGAACCGGCGTCCGGTGAACGCGGCGACCACCCGGAAGGCCGACCCGACCTGGTCGAACACCGCGAACACGTCCGCGACCGCGGCCTGCACCTCGGCGTCCGGGTCGATGACCGTCGCGCCGTCAGCGTCGTAGACGTACCCGATCGGCAGCGGTAGACGCAGTTCACCGCGCGCAGCCGCCGCGGTCTTGGCTGCCTGCAGCCGCCCGGCCAGCAGGTGCAGCTCGGCCTCGCTCATCGTTGCCTTCAACCCCAACACAAGGCGGTCGTTGAAGTCGGCCAGGTCGTAGACACCGTCCGCGTCGACCAGCAGCGTCCCGGTCAGCCGGGCCAGCTCCAACAGCCGCTGAAAATCCGCCGACGACCGGGACAACCGCGAGACCTCCAAGGCGAAGACCGCGCCGACCTCGCCGAGGCATACCCGGGCGCTCACCTCCCGGAACCCCGCCCGGTGCGCCGTGGCCCGCCCGGAGATCCCCAGGTCGGCGTCGATCACGACGATCCGGTCCGCCGGCCAGCCCAGCTGTCGCGCGGCGTCCGCCAACGCGTACTGCCGCGCCGTGGACTCGGTGTTTCCGACCACCTGCCGCAGCGAGGACTGGCGGACGTACACCACCGCCAACCGGTCCCGATGCGAGAACATGATCTTCGATGTGCCGTTCATGGCAGCCTTCCAGCACCGCAGTGGCCATGTTCGCCACCGCCATGACCCGCTCGACCGTGCGCCATAGATCGTTCATCCGCGTCACCGGCTCCCGCGCTGCCCGCGCCGCCCCCTTCACGGCGTACCCCACCGCCCTCCGGGCCGTGCTCGCACCGGCGGACAAGCGCATCGACCAGCGCCCTGAGCTCGACGAGAGCTTCCCCGGCAAGCCGATGGGACAACGGATCACCCCCACGATCGGTCCACGACTCGCGGACCAGGACCCGCCCGGTCGGGCCGCCTTCACACACGAAGACCACTACCCCACCACGGACGCTGACGCGCTCGACCCGCAGCGCCTCACCACACAGGGGATGAAACGGATGCGTGACCCGAACCGAATCCGAAAAGTCAACAAAGAACTTGGCACTATGCCGTGCCCGTCGACACCGTATTCCTCCAGCGGATCTACGTGTTCTTCGTCGTCGAGCACGCCACCCGCCGTGTTCACGTCCTCGGGGTCACGAAGCATCCAACCGCGGCCTGGGTCACCCAACGTGCACGGAACCTGCTGATGGACCTCGAGGAACGTGGCCACCGGTTCCGGTTCCTCATCCGTGACCGCGACACGAAATTTACGATTTCCTTCGATGCTGTCTTTGTCGGGGCCGGTATCGACGTGGTACGCACACCGCCGCAGTGCCCGCAGGCGAACGCGATCGCGGAACGCTGGGTCGGCACCGCCAGCCGCGAATGCACCGACAGATTATTGATCGTCTCTGAACGGCACCTGACCTCGGTCCTCGGCAGCTACGCCGAGCATTTCAACACCCACCGACCCCACCGCTCCCTCGGTCAGCACCCACCCGACCTGCCGCCCATGGTCACTCCGACCTCGGATTCCACCGTCCGTCGCACACGCATCCTCGGCGGGCTGATCAACGAATATCGCAACGCCGCCTGACGACACCCCCGGACGATCACGTCAGTTGCAAAAGTGCAGCTCACAGGCCGCACCCGGATTTTGAAGCCCCACAGGGTTTCGGCTGCGCTTCCCGACCACCCAGAGTGAGCCAGCGCCGGACCCCGGAGACTACAACGACAAGCAGGCCTGTCCAGCGGCATTTGAGCGCAATTCATTGGTCCATAATGAATACGAATCGGTTCGATGCACTGGTTGTCTGCGTTCTCGGCGCCTGCGAACATGGACCGTGACTGATCGTCGCTTTTCGAGAAACGGCCACCGGTGAATAACGGGAGCGTCCGAAGTGGACACGATCGGAACAGTCGAGGACATTCACGCCGCCGCCACGGCCCTGACCGGGCTCACCGATTTCGGCCCACCCGACTATCACGAGGGGCTTGACGTCGTCCTGGCCGCCTACCAAGACGAGGCCGACCTCACTCCGCTCGGCATCGCGATGGCCCGCGACGAGTTACGCGACATTCTGGTGGCCCGGCTGTTTAGCGAGGCTGGCTGGCGGCGCTATCCCGAGTACGCCGAGGTTCCGATCGAGCGGCCGGTATTCATCGTCGGCATGCCCCGCACCGGCACGACCACGCTGCACCGGCTGCTGACCGCCGATCCGGCCCACCAGGGCCTGGAACTGTGGCTGGGCGCGGCCCCGCAGCCACGCCCGCCACGCCCGAACTGGGCGAACGACCCGATCTTCCAGCTCGTCCAGGGAGCGATCCACGGATTCCTGGAGCGGAACCCGGGCTATCTCGGTATCCACAACCGGGACGCGGCGAAGGTCGAGGAATGCTGGCTGCTGACCCGCCAGTCGATGCTGTCGGCCTTCTTCGAGTTCACCGGGCACGTGCCGACTTACTCGAACTGGCTGGCCGGGCAGGACTGGACCGCCGCCTACGAGCGCCACCGGCGCAACCTGCAGCTGATCGGGCTGCCCACGCCCGGTCGGACCTGGGTGCTCAAGTACTCCGGCCACATGCTGTGCCTCGAAGCCCTGCTGGCCACCTATCCGGACGCGCTGATCGTGCACACCCACCGCCGCCCGGCCAGCACCGTACTCGGCTCGGCCTGCAGCATGGTGAGCAAGCTCGCGGCGGGCAAGTCCACCAGTTTCCACGGCGATGCGATCGGCCCGGCCCTGCTGGAGCTGGCCGAGCGCGCCCTGACCCGCTTCGCGGCGGACCGGTCCCGCCACGACCAGGCCCACTTCCACGACGTGGAGTTCGACGAGTTCATCGCCGATCCCCACGGTGTCGTCGCCGGGATCTACGCCCGGCTCGGCCGCCCGGTGCCCGAGCCCGCCCGCGCCGCCATGGCCGAGGTGCTCGCCGAGGACGACCGGCTGCGGTCCCACCGTTACGACCTGGCCGCGTTCGGCGTCACCGCCGAACAGGCCGACGCCCGCCTCGCGACTCTGGTCTGACCACCCACCACACCGAACCGAGGACATCATGACCACGACGGCGCCCTCCGGGACGACGGACGCGGCCCTGTCCCGCTGGGGCTTCTCCGAATGGATCACGCGAACCCGACAGACCGGCGAGTTCATCGACACCCCTGAGCTGGAAGGGGTCAACGACGCGGTCATCAGCGTCGACGGCCGCCCTATGGTCAACTTCGCCGGCATCGGCATCCTGGGCTGGCAGCACGACCCGGAGGTCCGCCGGGTCTTCGCCACCGCGGCGGCCGAGTACGGCCTGGTCGTCGGCGGTTCGCGGCTGGTCCAGGGCCTCTCCCAGCCGCACCTGGAGCTCGAGAAGCTCGTGGCCGAGATCACCGGCCAGGACAAGGCGCTCACCTTCGCCACCGGCCTGTTGGCCAACCTCGGTTTCGTCCACGCGATGAAGGCCCGGTTCTCGTTCGCCGACGAACCCGGGGTGAACAACGCCGACATGGTCCTGGTGCTCGACTGGGACAGCCACTGGAGCATGTGGAAGGCCGCCGACGGGTTCAAGTACGGACGCAACCTGTTCGCCTTCGAGCACAACGACGTCGCGGCGCTGCGAACGCTGCTGGCCGAGCTTGGCGACCGGCGGGTCGTGGTCGGTTTCGAGACGGTCTACTCGTCCGACGGCTCGATCGCCCCGGTGGGTGCGATCCTGGACGCCTGCGAAGAGTTCGGGGCGATCAGTTTCGTCGACGACGCCAACGGATTCATGGCCTACGGAAACGGAGGCCACCGGTTCGCGGAAGAATACGAGGCGCTGCGCCGCGCCACCTTCCGGATGGTGTCGTTCGGAAAGGCCGTCGGTCTTTCCGGCGGCGCCATCGCCGGGCCGGCGGACGCCATTGACGCCTTCCGTTTCCTGTCAGGCACGTCGATTTTCACGACGAACATCCAGCCGCCGACCGCCCAGGCCGTCACGCACGTGCTCGAGCGGATGCGACGCGACCCGTCGGTGATGGAGCGCTATCTCGACCGGATCGACCGGCTGCGCGGACGTCTGGCCGCGATCGGGTGCTCCATCAATCCCACGCCGACCTTCGTCACCTCCATCGCCGTCGGTTCCAACGAGACGGCTGTACGGGTGCGTCGGGACTTTCTCGAGCGCGGCTACCTGGTGCCGATGTTCGTCTATCCGGCGGTCCGGAAGAACGAGGCGGTGATCCGCCTGCTCGTGAACGATCGGCTGTCCGACGAGCAGCTCGACGGTTTCGTTGACACGCTGGCCGAACTCCGGACGATCCACGGCTTCTGACACCGCCCGGCCCGCCGCGGGCCGGTCCGAGGGCGCATCGGCGAAGTCCGCCATCACGCGGCTGCCGATCAGTCATGATCGGGTAATGCGTCGACGTCGTGTCCGTCCACCGGCTCCGACGTCGGAGTTCGCCGGGTTCCGGTTCCCACCCGAGGTGATTGTCCTGGCGGTGCGGTGGTACCTGCGGTACGCGCTGTCCTACCGGGACGTCGAGGAGCTGCTCGCTGAACGCGGCATCG
Source organism: Parafrankia discariae (assembly GCF_000373365.1). Lineage (NCBI taxonomy): Bacteria > Bacillati > Actinomycetota > Actinomycetes > Frankiales > Frankiaceae > Parafrankia > Parafrankia discariae. Next base: position 385 of record NZ_KB891260.1, on the reverse strand, counting down.
AGGTCGATCACGCACGATCTACCGCTGGGTGCGCCGGTTCACCCCGCTGCTGATCGACGCGGCCCGGCCATGCCGGCACACACCGGGTGATCGTTGGTTCGTCAACGAAACGTATGTGAAGGTCGCCGGACGATGGACCTATCTGTACCGGGCCGTCGACCAGTTCGGCCAGGTCATCGACGTGCTGGCCTCCGAGAAGCGGGATCTCGCCGCGGCCCGCCGGTTCTTTACCCGCGCCCTGTCCCACGGCCGGCGGCCCGTCGAGGTGACCACCGACCGGGCCGCCTCCTACCCACGAGTCCTCGACGAACAGCTCCCCGCCGCTCATCACGTCGACGACCAGTACGCGAACAATCCGATCGAGGCCGACCACGGCCGGTTCAAG
>NZ_KB891259.1 GCF_000373365.1 Parafrankia discariae | reverse complement strand
ATTCCGACACCCCGGTGAGCCGGCTGTCGGGTGGGCAGAAGAAGCGGACGTCGGTGGCGCTGGAGCTGCTGACCCGGCCGTCGCTGCTGTTCCTGGACGAGCCGACGTCGGGGCTGGACCCGGCGAACGACCAGTCGGTGATGGAGACGCTGAAGGGCCTGGCCAAGGGCGGCGGGGTCGGTTCGGCGGACGAGAGCGGCCGCACGGTCATCGTCGTCACGCACAGCGTGCTGTTCCTGGACCTGTGCGACTACATCCTGGTCCTCGCCCCGGGTGGGCACGTGGCCTACTTCGGCCCGTCGGGTGGCGCGTTGAGCTTCTTCGGCAAGGAGGACTTCCGCGAGTTCGCGGCGGTCTTCCGGGAGCTGGAGAGCACCCCGGGCGCCGAGATGGCGGCCCGGTTCCGCGCCTCGGAGTACTTCGTACCCTCCGCCGTCGTCGCGCCGGTCGCACGCAAGGCACCGGCCGAACTCCCCGGCGTCCGCCAGCAACCGGTGACCGCGCAGCTCTCGACGCTCACGCGACGATATCTGCGAGTGGTACTCGCCGACGCCTCCTACCTGAGGATGATTATCGCGTTCCCGTTTCTGCTGGGCATCATCCCCCGGGTGATCCCGGCTCCGGACGGACTGAAAACCCTGCCGGACGCGCCTAATCCGGACGCGATCAAAGTGCTCGTCGTCCTGGTGCTGTGCGCGTGTTTCATGGGAATGGCGAACTCGGTCCGCGAGATCGTCAAGGAACGCGACATCTACCGGCGGGAACGAACGATCGGCCTGTCCCGGGCGGCCTACCTCGGCTCGAAGATCATCGTTCTCACCGGCATCACCACACTCCAGTGCGCGATCTGCACCCTGATCGGTCTCGCCGGCCGCACGCCGCCTGAGGCGTCCCTGCTGGCCTCGCCACTGATCGAATGCCTCGTCGCCGTCATCGTCGCGGCGCTGGCGTCCATGATGATCGGCCTGTTGGTCTCGACTCTCGCGGACAACGCCGACAAGATCATGCCCATCCTGGTGCTGGTGACCATGGCGCAGCTCGTGCTCTCCGGCGGCCTGGTGTCGCTGTCCGGCCGGCCGGTGATGGAGCAGGTCGCCTGGATCGCCCCCGCACGGTGGGGATTCGCGGCGTTGGCTTCCACCGATGACCTGAACAACGTCTCCAAGCTCGGCAACGAGATGCTGCGCACCGACCCGACGGACAGGCGCTGGGAGCACAGCGCGGATACCTGGCTGCTCGACATCGTGCTGGGCGTCGGTCTGGCCAGCGCGGCGCTCGCGGTGACGTCGGTCCTGCTGCGTCGCATCGACCCCAGGATGTCTCGTCCGACCAGACGTCCGGTGTCCGCGGCTCCTGTGGGGCCGCGGCCGGATCCTTCAGTCCGCGGGAATGCGGGCAGGTAGTCGTCACGTCAGCCCGCAGCGCCGGCCAAGGCCCGGCGTCAGCGAATCTCGTGTCACCCACGGTCGAGGCAATCGACTCTCGGACTCACCCGGCCGCAGGGCGTTTCCGCAGTATCAGAGCCAGCGCTGTCCCGGTCGCGGCGACACCGGCGGTGAGCAGAAGACCGTTGGAGTACCCGGCGTCGCGGTGGAATCGGATTCCATGGACCACCCGGCTGTCCCGGGCGAGGATGACGAACGCCAGCTGGCTCAGGACGGTCTGGGTGACCCCCTGCGCCATTGCCTGGGCGCCGTTGGCCACCACTTGTTCGTCCGGGCGCACCGCCTGGACGACCAGGATGGGAATTGCGGCCACGACGAGGCCCATACCCACCGCGGCCACGGCGCCGAAGAGCACCAGCTGCGGCACAGTGTGGTGGCGCATGGCGATCAGACCGTATCCACCGGCGACGAGCAGGCCGCCGGTGGCCAGGAGGAACCAGGCGTCGAATCTACGGGCGAACGCGCCAGCCGCGACCGCGCCAGTGAGGATCAGTACGCTGCCGGGTGCATTGACCAGCGCATTCCTGGTCGCGGAAAATCCCAGTCCGTCGGAGACGCCCGGGATCGTCGGCATGAGGGCGAGCAGGAACATCACCGTGCCGACGGCGTACGCCGCGCCTCCGACCAGGGACGTCGTCAGCAGCATGGTCCAGACCGGCCGTCGCCTCAGCAGGGGCAGTGGGATCATCGGGTGCGGGACCCGGCTTTCGGTGAAGACGAAGCCCACCACGGCGGCCAGACCGCCTCCGATGAAGAAAAGAGTGCGAGCACTGGTCCAGCCCCAGTCGGCGCCTTCGCCGATCCCGTAGACGACCGCGGTCAGGCCACCGCCGAGCAGGAACCCGCCCAGCCAGTCGATGCGGGTGCGTTCCTCGCGCACGGGACTCTCGGGTACGAGGGCCACGAGCGCCACGAGGCTGAGCGCGCTGGCCGCGGCCATGAACCACAGTGCGCCACGGAAGCCGGAACCGTCCACGAGCCACGCGGACAGGAACGGGCCCCCAGCGCGACCAGCCCGACGCCGCCACCCAGCAGGCCGCTGGCGGGACCGATGAGCCGGCGCGGGAGAACGTCATGAACCATCGAGTAGGCCAGTGCCCCGATCGGGCCATAGCACCCGGCGATGCCGCGTCCGATCAGCAGCATGGAGTAGTTCGTCGCAAGGGCGGCGATCAGGTCTCCCACCAGCCCGAGGACGGTGATGACCACCATGACCCGCTTCTTGCCGTACATCGCCGCGGCCTTGACCGCGAAGGGCGTGGCGAAGCTGCCGACCAGGCCCGTGATCAGTGTGAACCACGAGATCCTGACGGTGTGAAAGTGTACGGCGATCTCCGCCTGAACATTGCCGGAAAGCAGGCCTACCAGCCCCAGAAGCTGCGCAGCCCACATCAGCACTATCAGGATCAGCGCATTCCGCGCGGTGAATCCGGACCGTCCTGGTTCCGTCTGGGACGGCACCGCGGTTACTGTCATGAACGGCTCCCGTCCTTCAGAATGGCCGAACCCCGGTTACACGGGGCACGTCGACAACGCCGCACAACATCAAAAAAGACGACAGAAGTGCTGTTCGGAACGGGCGAGAGTTCCGGCTACAACGGAATGAGAACGCCACTGCCGGTCGGGCTGTCATGGAGCTCCAGCCGCTGCAGCGCGGCGCCCCGCGGGATATCGAAAACCAGCGTGCCGTGGATGGATGCACCCGGCCCGGCGGGATTCCAGATCGTCTCGCCGGGCAGGTAGAAACGCGACAGGTAGTCGGCGGTGTGCCGGGCGCTGGTGCTGTCGTACGCGTACTGGTAGGCGTTCTCCAGGGCGCCCGAGGATGCACCGGTGTTACGAACCGTCATGGTGACCAGGCAGAACTGACCGTCCGGATGGCGGGCCAGGAACCCGAGGCCGAGCTGCCCGACCCCGCATTCGACACCGTCCACGGCGAACAGCAACGCCCCGTCCCGGAAGCCGCTGGGACTCGTCGGGGTACTGGGGCCGAAGACCGGCGTGGCCGAGGATTCCACGGACCTGGCCGCGGAGGCCCCCGGCCCGGCCATGGGCGCGGCCGGTCGCGTCGGCGTCCCGTCATCACGGTTCGCCGCCGCCAACCCGGTCACGGTGAGACCCGCCAGTACCAGCGCCAGGCTGGCGGTCAGCAGAGCGCGGCCCCGGCTCCAGCCCCACCGCCGCGCAGGTGCGGACCCGTCCGGGGAGTGCGCGAGCTCCGCGGTGAGCCCGAGCAGTCGGACAGCCGGATCGGCGGACCGCTCCCCCGGCCGGCGCTCGACCAGGCGCAGCAGCAGGCCCCGGGCATCAGGCCGGCTGGCCGGCTCTTTCGCCAGAGCATCGCGGACGAGATCCTCCACCTGCGGGGAAAGGCCGGTCAGGTCCGGTTCGGCCGTGGCGATCCGGTGGGCGAGACCGACATCGTGGCCGTCCCCGAAGGGGTGCCGTCCGGTACCCGCGTACGTGACGAGGACGCCCCAGGCGAACACGTCGGCCGCCGCGCTGATCGGCTGGCCGTTGATCTGCTCGGGTGCCATCCACCCGGCCGAGCCGAACCCCCAGTCGGTCGGCCTACCGCCGGTGCTGTCCAGGGCCAGGGCGATACCGAAGTCGATGACCCGTGGACCGGACAGCGACAGGATCACGTTGCCGGGCTTGAGATCCCGATGCACAAGCCCGGCATGGTGGATCGCGGTCAACGCCGTTGCGACCCCGACCGCCAGCCCGGTAAGGGTGGACGAGTCGAGCGGACCCCTGTCGGCGACAGCCTGATCCAGCCGGAGGCCGTCGATGTACTCCGTCACCAGGTACGGCGCGAACGCGTCCGGGTCGGCGTCGAGAACCTCGGCGGTGCAGAACGAGGCGACGCTGCGAGCTGCCTCGACCTCCCGTCGGAAACGGCGGCGGAACTCCTGGTCCCTGGCCCGATCCGGCCTGATCACCTTGACCGCGACCGGCCGCCCCCGCTGGTCGCGCGCGTAGTAGACGGCGCCCATCCCACCCACGCCCAGCCGGCTCAACAGGACGTACGGGCCGATGGCGGTCGGCTCGTGCGGCAACAGGGGTTCACCGGGGACGAACGTCTCGGCCGCGGGAACCATGCGCCCCTCCGGGTGCGACACCATGCCAGAAGGCAGCGTCAGCCCTTGATCCATCCGGTAGGTGAGCCGGCGGGCGGGCAGTCACGTGGCGGTGCTGGCGCGAGGTCGAACTCCAGGTGCAGGGCGGTCAGCCCACGCAGGATGAAGGTGGGCATGTACTCGTAGCGGCGGTTGCCGGCCGGGCCGTGCACCCGCTCGTTGACGCGGATGTCGGTAGTGCGGTCCAACAGCCGTTCAAGACTCGCCCGTGCCTCGGCCCGTGCCAACGGCGCGCCGGGGCAGCTGTGGATCCCACGCCCGAAAGCCAGATGCTGGCGGGCGTTGGAACGGGCGACGTCGAACGTCTCCGGTTTCTCGAAGCGGCGTGGGTCGCGGTTGGCCGCCCCGTTGACCACCATCACCGTGGTGCCGGCGGGCAACTGCACCCCACCCACGGTGACCGGCACCCGGGAGAGCCGGAAGTCGCCCTTGACCGGGCTCTCCCAGCGCAGGGTCTCCTCGATGAAGGCCGGGATGCGCTCCCGCTCGGCACGAAGCTGCCGCTGGAGGTCGGGCTGCTCAGCCAGGATCTTCAACGCCGAACTGAGCAGGCGCACCGTGGTTTCCTGACCGGCGGAGAAGAGGTTCGCGGCCACCCGCACCACGTCGATAACCTCGGGTGTCGATCCGTCCGGGAATGTCGCGCCGGCCAGACCGGTCAGCACGTCGGCGCGGGGGCTGCGGCGACGGTCCTCGATGTAGCCGGTGAACTTCCCGTAGAGAAACTCCAGCGGACTGTGGGCCAGGGTCTCCGTTCCGGTGCCGCCGACGCCACCGGTCTGTGCCGGCTGACGCTGCAGTTTGTCGAGAAACTCGTCCTGGTCCTCCTCGGGGACGCCCAGAAGGTCCGCGATGACGAGCAGTGTGAACGGTCCGGCGAATCCGCTGATGAACTCTCCCTCACCAGGGGTGAGGAACGGGTCGAGCATGCGATCGGCAAGGTCCCACATCAGCGCCTCGTTCTCCTTGAGGCGCTTAGGGGTGATCAGCCGCATCAGCAGCGCGCGATGATCGGTGTGGGTGGGCGGGTCCATCGTCGGGAGCTGGTCGTTCATCGGCAGCTCATGGCGATGCCGCTCGATCAGCGCGGAGACGTCGGCACCGTCGAGCGGGACCGGGAAGCCGGGGAACGGGCCCGTCACCGAGATACAGGACGAGAACGCCGCGGAGTCGTGGAACACCTCCACCGCCTCGTCGTACCCGGTCACCATCACCACATCGTGGTGCCGTTCCCGCCGGACGGGGCATTTCTCCCGCAGGTTGTCGAGGTAGGGGTACGGATCCGCGACGAGGGTCTCGTCGCGGAAGAAATCCAACGCCTCGAGGTCGCGCACAGTATCCACCGTTCCCTTCACAAGCCGGAACCGGTCGTCTTCTTTGTCCGGTCGACGACCGGGCGCGATCTGACGCACCCCGGAACCACCTTGTCCGAAAAGGGATCCGCCCGTCATCGTCCATCCGCAGGCAGTACCGGCTACTCATGACGCGGTACCGGCCGCCCGCCGTACTCCGAACGGAGTACCTGACGTCTCAGCGGGGCCGGAGGCCGTCGAGCAGCAGGCGGACGGAGAACTCGATCCGCTCGTCCAGCTCGGCCCGCGTCGGCATGTGGCCGCTCACGATCGTGCGCACCGGGCCGCTGACCAGCATGCTCATGAAGACGGACGCGGCGAGCCTGGGGTTGGTCGGCGCGATCGTGCCGTCGGCGACCGCGCGCTCGAGCACACCGGCGACGAACTCGATCACCGGCCGGCCGCTCTGCTCGAAGCTGATGGTGAAGATCTCGGGGAAGCGGTAGCTCTCGGTGTTGATGATCCGCTGCAGGCGCAGGCCGTTGGGTGTCGCCACCTGGGTGATCCGCAGGCGGGCGATCGCCCCGAGTGTTTCGGCCAGATCGCCGTTGTCCATGCCCTCGAGCACGGCCTGGGGGACGATCTGGCGCTCGATGGCGCGCTGGACCGCCGCGCGGAACAGCGCGGCCTTGTCGGGGTAGCGGGCGTAGACCGTGCGCTTGGTCATGCTGACCCGGCCGGCGATCATCTCGATCGTCGCCAGCTCGAAGCCGCGTTCCAGGAACACCTCGAGCGCGGTGTCCAGCAGCTCCTCGTGGCGCGCCTCGGCCTGCTCGCGGGTGGGACGCCCCGCCCCGCGCCGGGTGGGTGCGACTCCGTTCTGCATGTCGCCTCGCTCGACTTCCCTCTTGCGCCGCCGCCGGATTCGATTAATGATACGCACCAGGTGCCGTTAGCTGGACCCGGCCACCAACACGAACAGTAAGGATGCCCTGTGAGCTCAGCCATCGAGACACTGACCCGGCTGGTCGATGCCGAGGATCGGTTCGACCACTCCCCCGCCGAGCTGCGCGAGACGCAGTTAGCCGCTCTGAACGAGCGGTTCCAGGAGCGCAGGGACCGCATCCGGCTGCTCGCGCACCGGGCCCGCGAGGCCGGCACCACCGAGATCCGCGACCGCGAGGACATGGTCCCGCTCCTCTTCCCGCACAGCGTCTACAAGAGCTACCCGGAGAGCTTCCTGATCGAGGAGAAGTGGGACCGGCTCGGCAAGTGGCTGGGCACCGTCTCGCCCTACCCGATCAGCCCGGTCGAGACCTCCGACATCGCCGGCATCGACGACTGGATCGGACGTCTGCAGGCCAGGGGTCACTTCGTCTCCTGCTCCAGCGGCACGACGGGCAAGTCGGCGATGCTGCTCGCGTCGGAGCGGGACATGGCCTGGTCGCGCGTCGACACGGTCAACGTGTTCTCCTGGGGCTCCGGGGTGAAGCCGGCACAGGACCGGCGGATGATCGGCGTGGGGGCGACCGCCGCCGTGCCGAAGAACGTCGTCATCGCCGAGGCGCAGCAGGCCGCGTTCAGCGATCCCGCCCGGGAGCGGTTCAGCCTGCCGCTTCCGCCGATCACGGTCGGGTCGCTGACCAGGATGGTCGTGCTCCGCAAGAAGATCGCCGACGGCACCGCGCTGCCCGGCGAGCTGGCCGACTTCGAGCGGACCTCCCGGGAGCGGCAGGAGGCCCTCGACAAGGCGATGATCATCGGCGCCGAGGCGCTCATCCGGTACCGCGACGAGAAGCTCTACATCGCCGGGATGTGGAACTCGCTGTACCAGGCGGCGAAGATCGTGCGCGACCTGGGCTACTCGGCGAAGGACTTCCACCCCGACAACTGCCTCTACGTCGGCGGCGGGCTCAAGCGCGCGCAGCTGCCGCCGGACTACCAGGAGTTCGTGCACGAGACGTTCAACATCCCGGCCAGCCGGGATTTCCAGAACTACTCGATGCAGGAGCTCAACTCCGGCATGCCCAAGTGCCAGCAGGGCGACCGCTACCACGTGCCGCCGTGGATCGTGCCGTTCATCCTCGACGAGGCGGGCGAGACGCTGCTCCCGCACGAGAGCGGCGAGGTCGAGGGCCGGGCCGCCTTCTTCGACCTCTCGCTCGACGGGCGCTGGGGCGGGATCATCACCGGCGACAGGATCTCGCTCGATCTGAGCCCGTGCGCGTGCGGCCAGAAGGGGCCCTCGGTGCGGAACACCATCGCCCGCTACGCCGATCTCAAGGGCGGCGACGACAAGATCGGCTGCGCCGGCACCGTCGACGCGTATGTGCGAGGACTTTCATGAGCGTCACCGACATCCGGCCCCAGTCCGCCGACGCGGTGGTCTCCGCGCCGTTCTTCCTGCGCGGCGAGCTCTCCGAGGGCCGGGACGTCACGCACCGCTCGCGTGATCTGGGCGTCACCTTCGCCACGCCGCGGATCGCCATGGACAAGGCGGTCCACCCGCGCACCGAGGTGCCGCCGCTGCTGAACGTCCCACTCAGGGAGATCATCGATTTCCTCGTCGAGACGGGCGAGCGGATCCGCGATCCCCGCAACACCTTCATGCAGGACTGCATCGACCGGATGGCCGGCACCCACGTGCTGCCCCGCGCGGTGCTGGAAGGGCAGGTCAAGGGCGCCGCCGCCTATCTCGACAAGCGCCTGCTCGAGACCGTGGTGGAGCAGAACTTCCCCGACCCCAGGGCCCTGGACGAATGGGTGCCCAAGCAGGACTTCACCGGCCGCAGGAGCTACATCCGCGCCTTCGCGCCCCGGCTGATCCACGTGCTGCCGGGCAACTCGCCGGGCGTCGCGGTGAAGTCCATCGCCCAGGGCGCGCTGGTGAAGGCCGTCAACCTGTTCAAGATGTCCTCCAGCGACCCCTTCACCACGGTGGCGGTCCTGCGCACGATGGCGGACATCGACCCCGACCACCCCGTCGTGCGGTCGATGTCGGCGGTCTACTGGCGCGGCGGCGACGACGCCGTGGAACAGGTGCTCTACCGCCCGCAGTACTTCGACAAGATCGTGGCCTGGGGCGGCGGCGACGCCATCAACAACGTGATCAAATACCTCGGGCCGGGCTTCCAGCTCGTCTCGTTCGACCCCAAGACGTCGATCTCGATGGTCGGCCGGGAGGCCTTCGCCTCCGCGGAGGCGCTCGACGACGCCGCCGAGCTCGCCGCCGGCGACGTCATGATCCTCAACCAGGAGGCCTGCGTCGCCAGCCGTTTCGTCTTCGTCGAGGCGGACCAGGCCGACGCGGACCGCTTCAGCGAGCGGCTGCACGCGCGCATCGTCGAGAAGGCCGCCGCCTCGGGCGACGCCCGCCCGCTCGACGCCGACCTGCGTGAGCAGATCGACGTGCTGACGATGCTCGACGACGAGTTCGGCGTCTGGGGGAAGACCGACGGCCACGGGCTGGTGATCCGCTCGGACGAGCCCGTCGACTTCCACCCGATCAACAAGACCGCGAACGTGGTCCGGGTCGACTCGCTCGACGAGGCGATGAGGTACGTCAACGTGGCGACCCAGACGGTCGGCTTCTATCCCTTCGACCGGATGGCCGACTATCGCGACCGGCTGGCCAGCGGCGGCGCGCAGCGCATCGTCCGCCTCGGCGAGGCGGGGCCGAGCACCATCGGCAACCCGCACGACGCCATGTACCCGCTGCACCGCTTCGTCCACTGGATGGCCCACGAGGACGGCGTCGGATCACAGTAGGAACACAGTAGGAACACGTTCCCGCTCCCGGTGACCGGCTGTGCCGGCCGGCACAGCCGCGGCGGCCACCGGTCGACGATCCGCCGCGGCTGTGCCGGACCAGGGCGTGATCATCCTGCGCCGGCGAGGTCGATGGAGCGTAGTGCCAGTTCCGGTGCCGTCTTCTCTGCCCGTTCGGGAGGCTCGCCGCAGACGAGGACGGGAACGTCGCGGATGACGTCGATCGTCGCGGTCGCCGTGGCGGGTCCGGTCGGTCCGCCCCAGGCCAGCTCCACGGTGGCCGATCGTCCCCCGGCGGCGATCTCGGTGTGCGCGGAGGTGAGCTGGTGGTCCAGCCAGGCCCAGCCGAACCGCTCGAACAGCTCCCGTTCGGCCACCTGGCCCCAGGTGTCCAGCGCGGTGTCACCGCGGTAGTGGCCCCGCAGCGGCGGTGGCCCGGACCGGCGCACGACCGCGTCGAGGGTCTCGGCGTCGAGGAACCCCCAGGCCCGCCCGTCCGGCAGTGTGAACCCGGTCGGCGCGAAGCGGTGTCCGCCGGTGTGGCTGCACCGGCGGACACGCACACCCGGCCAGGCCGTGGCCACGTCCAGCGCCAGGCGGGTCCCCAGCCGCGCGCAGCAGCGGTCCCGCGCGCCGTGCCCGCACAGCAGCACCTCGGCGGGTGCGATCCGGCTCGCCGGGTCCGCCCGCGGCGCCTCGAGCAGCCGAATCACCTCGTCGGCGACGCCTTCGGCGGGTACGAGATGGTCCGTACCCACGAAACGGCCCGAGTCCGCCCGGCGCCAGATCGTCACCCCCACACCACGCCCCGCACGCGGTCCCGGCTGATCGCCGGCGATCGCGGAGCCCGCCGGGACGGCGGCCTTCACGATCGGGTCGGCGAGGTCGCCCGCGAGGGGTCTGACCGCCAGCACTCTGGTTCGGCGAAGGTCACGCCGCGCCAGGCCGGCGAAGACCGGGATCTCGCCGACGTCCCGGGGCCAGGGCGGTGGCACCTCGATGAGCACGAACGTGTCGCAGGTCAGCGCGGACCCGACCGGGTCGACGCCCTGCGCGTGCGTCCAGGGCGCGCACCGGTAGGACAGTGCCGGGGACGTGGTGTGGAGGCTCACGAAGGCCACCTTCCGCTGTGACTGCGGACTGCTTCGGGCGACTGGCGGACGGGTGTCAGGCAGAGATCACGCCCGCCAGCTCGAGGATCTTCGCCGGGGGAAGGTACTGGTCGACCACCCGGGCCCCGAAGGGCAGCAGTGCGTCCGCCACGGCGTTGGTCAGCGTCGCCGGGGCCGCCAGCGCCCCGCCCTCGCCGACACCGTGGAAGTCGAAGTCGCCGAGGCCCGCGGAATCGATGTGTTCGATCTCGATGTGCGGGATCTCGGCGGCGGTCGGGAGCAGATAGTCCATGAACGTGGCGGCGAGGAAGTTGCCGTCCGCGTCGTAGGCGGCGTTCTCGTACAGCACCTCACCGATGCCCTGCGCGATACCGCCACAGATCTGGCCCTCGACGATCGCCGGATTGACCACCCGGCCGCAGTCCTCGACGACGACGTAGCGAAGTATCCGGACCTGCCCCGTGGCGAGGTCCGCCTCGACGGTGCAGACGTGCGCGCCGCCCGACCAGCCGCTACTGGTGACGGCGGACCCGTCGAATCGTTCCTGCGCCGTCAGGGACACGTCGGTGCCCGGCGGGAGGAGCATGGGCGCCATCATCGCCAGCTTCGCCACGTCGGCCAGCGGGATCGCCTTGTCCGGCGCTCCCTTCGGGGTCACCATCCCGTCGACGATGTCGAGGTCGCCGGGATCGATCCGCAGCCGGTGGGCGGCGATGTCCAGCACCTTCTCCCTCAGCCGCCTGGTCGTCACGATCACGGCGCCCGTCGCCCACGTGCCGGCCCGGCTGCCGCCGGTGCCGATGAGGTTGAACGGGGTCTGCCGGGTGTCCCCGTGGACCACCCGCACGTGGTCCAGCGGGAGACCCATCTGGTCGGCCGCGACCTGGGCGAGCGTCGTCTCGTGGCCCTGGCCGTGCGGGGCCTGACCGGTGGTGACGAGGAGATGGCCGTCGGCCTGGAGCGCCGCCTTCGCCTGTTCGCCGCCGAAGGGCGCGCCCTTGCCGCGCAGCTCCGGCGGCCCGGGCGCCGCTTCCATGAAGATGGCGAACCCGATGCCGAGGTAACGGCCCGCGGCGCGGGCGGCTGCCTGCTCCTTGCGGAACCCGTCGTAGTCGACGAGGTCCAGGGCCTGCTCAAGGGAGTGGCGTGAGGTGATGCCCTCGAGGCCGCGACCCGTGATGATCTGGTCGCCGGGCTCGCCGGCCACCAGGTTCCGGCGCCGGAGGTCGGCGGGGTCGAGCCCCAGCTCGTGGGCCGCGATGTCGAGCAGCCGTTCCCGCGTCCACACCTCCATCTCCCACGGGCCGCGGTAGGCGACGTAGGTGGCCTTGTTGCTGGCGATGACGGTGCTTTCGTATTCGTAGGCTTTGATGTGGTAAGGACCCGGCAACGACGTACAGATCATCTCGGGGTAGATCGCGCAGCTGAACGGCACCGCCGGGTAGGCGCCGCCGTCCAGGACGAGCTTCACCCTCAGCCCGAGCAGCGTGCCGTCGGCCTTCAGCGCGAGTTCCGCGTCGATCTTCTCCTCGCGGGCGTGGCCGGACGCGAGCAGGTGCTCGTTGCGGTCCTCCACCCACTTGACCGGACGGCCGAGCCGCTTGCTGGCCAGCGCCATGCAGAAGTCCTCGCGCCCCACCACGCCCTTGAGGCCGAAGCCACCACCCACGTCACCCGCGAGCACCCGCAGCCGTTCCAGGGGATGGTCGAGAGCCTGGGCCAGTGCCTGACGCAGGCCGTGCGGGGTCTGGGTCGATGCGATGAAGGTCAGCTCCCCGGAGGCCGGGTCGTAGTCGGCGATCCCGCCTCTCGTCTCCAGGGGGACGTTGGCGACCCGGTGCTGGCGCAGGGTCGCGCGCACCACCTGGTCGGCCTCGGCGAAGGCGGCGTCGATGTCACCCAGGGTGACGGGTGGGCTCGTCACCACGATGTTGTCGCCGAGTTCGTCGAAGACGGCCGGTGACGCGGGGTCGAGGGCGGTCTCGTACCCGGTCACCGCCGGGAGTGGCTCGTAGTCGATGTCGACCAGCTCGCACGCGTCCTCGGCCAGGTACCGGCTGGCGGCCACGACCATCACGAGCGGATCGCCGACGAACCTCGCCTTATCCGTGGGCAGGGCACGGAACGTCGGCCAGTTCGGTACGCTGCGCAGTCCCGTGAGAGGATTGCACCCGGCTTCCAGGTCGGCGCCGGTGAACACCGCCGCGACGCCGGGCACCGCTCGCGCCGCCGCGGTGTCGATGCTGTTGATCCGAGCGTGGGCCATGGGGCTGCGCACGAAGGCGGCATGGAGCATGCGCGGCAACGTCACGTCGTCGACGAACTTTCCGCGGCCCGTCAACAACCGCGGGTCCTCGACTCTCGCCACCCGCTCGCCGACGAATCTCATCGGTACGACACCGGCTTGGGTACCGCCGCGAATCCGTGGCCGCGGCCCGGAACGGGTGAGCTCCGATCTTCACGTGCACCCATGCATAAGAACCGTGACAAGGCTCGTGACCTCTCTCCGCGCGATTAGCTATGGGGACTTGCTGGCGGCTTCGAACCGCACGTCGACGACACGCCGCCAGCCTTGGGAGGCATAGGTCGCGTCGATGATGGCCGCCGCCGCCGTCGCCGCCCGAACGGGATCACGGTCAGCCATCGCATCGACCATTTCGCGAACAAGCTTCGCCCGGAGGTTCCGCGTCTCCTCCGGAATCTGCTCGATGAGCTCTATTGAGGTGGCCCATTCAATCTTGAAGCGCACGACACGCATCAGTGCGATCAGCGTGCTGTTCCCGGACGCCACTGCCAGATGCTCGTAGAGCTGCCCCTTCACGGTGCGGGTGTCCTCGGGCCGCCGCTCCCGGAACGCCCGGTCACCCTCGTCGAGGAGCTGGCGGAACGTCTCGAGGTGTTCGGGGGTGCACCGCATCGCCGCCTGCGCCGCGGCCAGCGGTTCCAGGACCGCCCGCACATCGAGCAGGTCATGGGCGGCCTCGGCGTCCAGGGTGGCGACGAAGGTGCCGCCGTAGCGTTCGGACCGGACGAATCCCTCGGACGCCAGCGCCCGCAGCGCCTCCCGCATCGGGATCCGTGACACGCCGAACTCGGCGGCGAGCCACTCCTCCTTAAGACGCTGGCCGGGCGCGAACTGGCCGCGGATGATCCGTCCACGGATGGTATCGACGAGTGCCTGCACGTTGCCGCGAGCGGGCGAACTCTGGGTCGGCGTCGGCTGTGTCACCGTCCTTATTCTGCCCTACCGAAATGTTGATCAAGAAGTTCGAACCGCAGCCCGTTGTGCGGACGGTAGGCGAACCTTTGGGGCCTTCCCGTCCGCACCGACGCCATGGATCTCGATCGGGCACGGCCCGGCCAGCCGGCCACTGTCCGCCGCTGGGTCGATCATGCGAGGTTGAACACTCGCACAGCGTTCCCCGCGAGGATGGCGTGCTTGCGGTCGTCGTCGAGGCCCGGGGTCAGCTCGGCGATGTACTGCTGGGTCTTCGGGAACAGCGTCCCGCTGTGCGGGTAGTCGATGGAGAACATGGCCGCCGACGCCACGAGCGGGTCGTGCTTGGCGTCCTCGAAGCCAACGAAGTCGTCGAGCACGCTGACGAAGAGATTCTTGCCGATGAACTCGTGGGGCGGGGTGTGCAGCGGCGGCTCGGCCCAGTGCTTCTGGCGCTCGAACTCCTGGTCCATCATCAGGGCCCAGAACCGCAGCCACCCGAAGTTGACCTCGGCGTCGACGAACTTCAGGCCGGGGTGCCGTTCGAACACGCCGGTGAAGGTCAGCTGGGAGAACGGCGCGACGCCGGTGAAGAACCGCTGGACGATACCGGCGAGGTTGACGCCCGCGGCGGCATCCGGCCTCGGGGTGGCCTGCCCCGCCGGTTCCTTCCCGCCCATGGTGCGGTGGATGCACAGCGTCAGCGGCGCCTGCTCGGCTGCCGTCCAGAGCGGCTCGTAGTAGCTGTCGTAGTACGGGCGCTCGCTCCAGTAGGGGAGGAAGGCGCCCTTGGCGCCCTTGGCAGTCACCCGCTCGAGCTCGGCGAGCAGGACGTCGATGCCGTCGTCGACCGGCAGCAGCGGCAGGCCGATGAGCCGCCGCGGGTTGACGGCGCAGAACTCGTCGAGCAGCCAGTCGTTGTAGGCCCGCAAGATGGCCAGGGCGAAGGGCCGGTCGTCGAGCGTGTAGGCGGCGAGGGAGGCCATCGGGTAGATGGTGGCGGCGTCCACGCCGTCGGCGTCCATGTCCTTCAGGTGGGCGGTGCCGTCGTAGTTGCCCGGGAGGATCTCCTCGATGGTGAGGCCGCTGGCCTTGTAGTCCTCGAACGGGCGGCCGGCCACGGCGTTCAGCCCGAACGTCCTGCTCGGCGGCTTGCCGTCGAAGCTCCAGCCGTCGCCACCGTCCGCGCCGCGCAGGATGCGCGGCGCCCGCTCCCGGTACTCCCTGGGCAGGTAGGTGGTGAACGTGTGCGGCGCCTCGATGATGTGGTTGTCCGCCGAGATGACCTTGTAATCCATGTGCGTTCCCTTCTCAGATGATGGCGCCCTGATCCTTGAAAGCGGTGATGTCGTCCCACGAGTAGCCACACGCCAGGAGGATCTCCTCGGTGTGCTGGCCGTGCTCGGGCGCCCGCCGCACCGCGGTGAGCGGCTGCCCGTCGAACTGCGCCGGCGATGCCACGGCCGACAGCGGTGGCCCGGGATCCTCCCCCGGGACGAGGTAACCGTTGGCGAGCACCTGCGGATCACGCACGACCTCGGCGGGTGTCTGCAGCACGTCCCAGACCCCGGTGAACGTGGCCAGCGCTTGGCGCCACTCGTCCACGGTGCGGGACGCGAACACCTCGTCAAGCAGGCCGATCAGTTCGGCGTTGTGCGTCATCCGGGCGTTGAAGTCCACGAAACGCGGGTCGTCGGCCAGCTCCGGCCGGCCGATATGGTCGCAGAAGCCGCGCCAGTGCGGGTCCGGCTGGATGACGACCATCGACAGCCAGCGGCCGTCCTTCGTCTGATAACTGTTCGACAGCGGATTGCGGACCGTCCGCCGGTCGGTCCTCTGCATCAGCGGGCCCTGCGGCCCGGCGTTGGCCTCCGTCATCAGGACGGTGGCGTTCATCCACATGCCGCCGGCGAGCAGCGAGATGTCGACCTCCGAGGGGACGCCCGTGCTCGCCCGCTTGAACAGGGCCGCGGCGACAGCACCAGCCCCGCCGAGCCCCCCGACGCAGTCGCCGATGCCGCCCGGCGGATGGGTCGGTTGACGCGCATCCGGCGGGGTGAGGAACTGGGCGACCCCGACACGCGCCCACGCCACCGCGGCGTCGAAGCCGGGGGTCTCGGCGTCCAGGCCACGAGGCCCGTAGCCGCTGGCCCGCACGTAGATGATCGAGGGATTCGCCGCCCGGATGTCGGCGATCTCGACGCCGAGCCGACCCCGCGGATCGGGCAGCAGATTGGTGATGAACACGTCGGCATCCGCGACCAGGCGTAACAGCACCTCGTGGCCCGCCGGCGTCGACAGGTCGACAGCCGCGCTGCGCTTGCCCCGGTTGGCCAGCTCGATCGTCGGGTTCACCGGACCGGTGTGGAAGAACCCCCGATAGGGATCACCGCCGTTCCGCGTCGGCTCGATCTTGATGACGTCGGCGCCCCAGTCGGCGAGGATCGCCCCACACGACGGCGCGAACAGCCACGCCGCCACCTCGACCACCCTCACCCCCGCCAGCAGGTCGTACCTGAGCTGATCCGGCACGGGCTCGCCCTCCTCATCGGTGTCGCCCCACCCGGTCTTCATCATGAGACTTGTATACAACATTGACCGAGAGTTGTATACACCGGAGACAACGCCCGCTCGTTTCCGCACGCCACCCGGCCAGCGGCGCGTGAGTCCGCACGTACCACGTCAGCGAGGAGCCGAGATGGCGACTGCGCCGGCTCTGGACGTCCAACCGGTAACGCCGACGGTGGGAGCGGCCATCAGCGGTGTCGATCTCCGCGAGCCGCAACGAGGCATGGACCATCCGCATCGTGGAGCTGCCGCCCGCCGAAAGCGCCCACCTGCTCGTGGCCGATCCTGATGGTCGGACCCGGCCCAGGCTCTCTTGTGGTGTCTACGACGATGCAAGCCGGCGTCTCGGACAACGCGACGGCGAGCTGATCCTCGCCAGGCCGGTGCAGCAGCCCGACACGTTGCGGAAGAGATCGGCGCGCTCGGCGGAGGTCCCCGTCTCCTGTGATCCCCTCACGTTTCCCGAGCTGCACGGGTGCACCGGGTACGGAGGGCGCGCCCCACGCGACTCGGCGGGCCTTGGGGCCGCTTGTTCCGTGGCGCCGTCGGGGTCGCCCGCGGCTGCGCCACCGGTGCCGTCACGCGACGGCACCGCCGTTGACACCGAACAGCTGCCCCGTGATGTAGCCAGCCTCCTCGGAGCACAGGTACAGACAGGCAGCGGCGATGTCGTCGCCTGTGCCCAGCCGGCCGACGGGGATGTGGCTGGCACCTCCGTCACCCGTCGGGTCCCCGCGCTCCGCGCGGGCCCGGCGGAGCATCGGGGTGTCGATGATGTGGGGCGCGATGGTGTTCACCGTGATCCCCTGCCGCGCGTATTCGAAGGACACCGCTCTCGTCAGCGCGACCACGCCGCCCTTCGACGCGACGTAGTGCGCGTGGTTGGAGCTCATGATCTGGGCGGCCGACGACGTGATCGTGACGATGCGGCCCCAGCCGGCCGCGGCCATGTCGGGGATCGCCGCCTGCAGACAGTGGAACGTACCGGTGAGGTTCACGGCGAGGACGCGGTCCCACGAGTCAGGGGGAATCTCGGCGAAGGGATGAAACGGCGAGATCGCCGCGGAGGTCACCATGACCTCGACTGGCCCGAGCTCGCCGCGCACCTGGGCCAGCGCGTCTTCGACCGCTGCTCGATCGGACACGTCCACGGCGCACGCCATGGCCTGCGCTCCACGTCCCCGCAGGTTCCTGGCGGCCTGCCGCGCCGCGTCCCCGTTCAGGTCGAGCACCGCCACGCGATCCCCGCGCCGGGCGAGGTGCTCGCAGATGGACAGCCCCATCCCGGATGCGCCACCTGTCACGACTGCCACTCGGCCCATGTACACCACCATTTCCTCGCTCTTGGGAGAATTCAGCGCGTCAGCGCCGCAGCGGTGCGCGCCAGCTCCAGGAGATGGACACCGCCGGCGCCGGCGGTGATGGCGGGCGTCTTCGCGGCAGGCTCGACGAGCAGCACGTCGCCCTCGGCGAACTCCGTGTCGCCGACGTTCATCGAGCCCCCGAGAACAAGCGCTCCACGCCAGTCGTCGACGGACCCGGGCGGGAGCGCCGCGCCCGCCGCCAGCTTCCGGTCGAACACGATCCCCCGCTCGGGGTCACCCGGATCGCCGAGGTCCCACCAGGCGTTGCCGTCGAGGTGCCCCTTCTGCAGACCAGGCGTTGTGTCGACCGGAACGACCTGCCGGCGCCCGTTCTCCATCCGGGCCGGCGGCCGCGGGACGAAGTCGACGGTCTCGAGACCCTTCAGATAGGCGAGGGTGGGATGGTCGCGGTACTCCTCGCCGTAGCCGCCGGGCGAGAGAATGTCGCGGGCGAAGATCTCGAGCAGCTCGCAGCCCTTCGGACCGTTCAGCATGAGCCCGTACTCGACACCCGGCGCGGCGATGAGCACGTCGCCCCGCTCCATCCACCAGTCCCCGATCAGGACGCTGCCGTCCAGCACGACCACCGCGGTCCAGCAGTCGTGCCAGTGCGGCGGCCAGACCTGGTTCGCCGCCATCCGGATGTCGGGCAGCATCATGCGCCACTCGTCCTCGGGCCGCCCTAAGAACCACATCTGGGTCCACGCGCAGCCGCCGAGCTGATCCGAGTCCCGCACGATGCCACCCGGGCCGTCCTTGCCCCCCGGCTCCAGCCGCGAACGCGTCACACCCGGCGCCACCTCGTCGGACGGCGCACCGTTGAAGACGGTCACCGGCATGTGGAACTCCTCTCGTCGATGCGGTCCGAACTCTCGCCCTACGGTTGCGGGACGTGCCGGTCACCGGCGACCGGCCACCGGGACGCCGTCAGGTGCGCCGCCTCCAGAGGAGCAGGAGGACCACCAGCAGAACTGTTCCGGCGACTGAAGGGCCTACGCGCTTGAGAACCCCGCCACCGGCCGTCCCGAGCAGGTCGATCGGCTCGGCTGCCCGGTGGGAGGCGCCAGGTCGGTGGGAGTGGGCCGCGGGCACCCGCGGTGGGGCCGCGGGTGGGGGCGGGGCGCCGTCCGCGGGCGCCGGCACGGATGCCACCCCGTTGGCCGCGGGCGCACCGCCCGCGGTCTCGCCCGGGTCAGGCGTGGCGGCGGGTGCGGGCGGCGCGGCCGGCTCGCCGTGCGGCCTGGCGCCTTCGGCCGTGCCGGCACCGGTGATCTCACTGGCCAGGTTCGCCGCGAACTGGCCGATGAGGATGGCCGTGACGTCGGCGAGAGCGGCCCGGCCGAACTGGGCGGGTTTGCCGGTGATGGCGAGATCCGTCTCGACGAGGACGTCGGTCGCGCCTCCGGTGCCCACGAGTCGGCAGGTGACGACCGCCTTGGCGGTTCCGCCGCCGCGGGTCTCCCGGCCGCTGGCCTCGATGACCGCGACCTTGGCCGCCTCGTCCAGGGAGAGGAACGTGGCGGTGCCGCCGTAGGTGAGACCGATCGGCCCGAGCTTGACCTTGACCTTGCCGCTGAAGCTGTCGCCGTCGCGTGAGGTGAGGGTCGCTCCGGGCACGCAGGGCGCGACCCGCTCGATGTCGAGCAGGACCCGCCACGTCTCGTCGACGGGCACGGGGACGCTGAAGGTGTTCTCCAGTTTCATCCGATCTCCTTCAAACTGGCGGTGCCGTGGACCGACGCGGTCCCGGCGGAGACGGCGGTCAGCGTGCCGCCATCCCGGCTGCGATCGGCACTGCGGAGGGCCACCTGGCTGACCGCCACCCGCGCACCCACTGAGCGATCTCGCGCATACCTACCCCGAGGTTTCGGCGCGTTCCTCGCGGCGCAGCCGCGCCGCGAGCCGGACGGCCTGCACGATTCCCTGGTAGCCGGTGCAGCGGCAGAGGTTTCCGCTCAGGCCGTCCCGGATCTGCTCGTCGGTCGGATCCGGCACCTCCGCCAGGAAGGCCGTGACCGATATGACGAACCCGGGGGTGCAGAAACCGCACTGCAGCCCATGCGTCTCCTGAAAGGCGCGCTGCACCAGGCTGAGCGACTCCGGATCGCCCGCCAGCCCCTCGACGCTGGTCACCTCGCTCCCGTCCGCCTGCACCCCGAACATCAGGCAGGACCGGACAGCCAGGCCGTCGAGCAGCACAGTGCACGACCCGCAGACCCCGTGCTCGCACCCCAGGTGGGTGCCGGTCAGTCCGAGGTCCTCCCGCAGCAGGTCGGCGAGGGTCTTGCGCGGCTCGACCCGGGCGCGACAGCGTTCGCCGTTCACGATCAGGTTCACGTCCATCTCGGTCACGCGGTGCCTCCAGCCTGGCTCTGGCCTGGGTTGCGGTCCTGTCCCTGGGCCTCCGCGAGGGCACGGCCGAGCGCTTGCGTGATCATCTGGGCGCCGAGGTGGCGGCGGTAGGCGGCGGAGCCGTGGGCGTCCGAGGGCGGGTCGAGGGCCGCGACCGCGTCACGCCCGGTCGAGACAAGGTCCGCCCCGTGCGCGTCCGCACCGGTCAGAGCCTGCTCGGCCGGCCGGGCGCGCACCGGGACACCGCCCATCCCGATCAGCCCGACCGCCGCCCGCACGATGCGCCCGCCATCGACCTGCACCCCGCACGCGGCGCCGGCCAGCGCGAAGTCGCCGTGCCGGCGCGCGAACTCCGCCACGGCGAAGCCGCAGCCGCGTCCCCACACCGGAAGGTGCACGGCGGTCACCAGCTCGTCGGGCTCCAGCGCCGTCATGAAGATCGACACGAAGAAGTCCGCGGCCCGGATGCGTCGGCTCCCCCGGCTGCTGCGCACCTCGATCTCGGCGTCGAGCGCGACGGTGACCGCGGGCAGCTCGGCGGCCGAGTCGGCATGGGCGAGCGAGCCGCCCACGGTGCCGCGGTTGCGGATCTGGAAATGGCCGATGTGGGGCGCGGCACGGGCCAGCAACGGCACCGAGTCCCGGATGAGCACGTCGGTCTCCAGATCGCGGTGCCGCGTCAGCGCTCCCACCCGCAGCGTGCCGTTCGACCGGGTGGCGCCGGCAAGCGCCTCGATGCGGTTGACGTCGACGATGTGCTCGGGCCGCCCGAGCCGCATCGCCATCACCGGAACAAGGCTCTGGCCGCCGGCGAGGACCTTCGCCTCGTCTCCGAGCTCGGCCAGCAGGGCCACCGCCGCGTCAACGGACTCCGGCGCGTGGTAATCGAATGCGGCGGCTTTCAACGGCGGTTCTCCGTCTCGTCCAACCCGGCGGACGCCGGCTCGGCGTCCCCCGGGGGATCCGGGCAGGCAGCACGAGGGTCTCGCCGTCGCACCGCTCGTCGATCATCGCCGTCGAGGATGCTCATCAGTCACCTTCGACGAGGCCGTGTTGGAGGAAGACGTGCCGGGCGACGGTCATGGCGTTGTGCCACCCCGACCCGCCGTCGTAGACGCCGGCCTGGGCGATCGCCTCGCCGAGCGCCTCGGGCGCGATCCCCAGATTCAGCGCATTGTTGACATGGATGTGCAGCTGGTCGTTCTGGTACTGCACCTGCAGGACGCTCACCGTGATGAAGCTCCTGGTGCGCAGATCGAGCCCGGGCCGGCCCCACACCTCGCCGTAACCGTAGTCGGCGGTGATCCCGGCCAGTTCCTGCTCGAAGGACAGCCGGCCCGGTCTGGCGGCCGGGAAGGGGTTGCCGGGCAGCGGCTGGAGCAGGGGGGCGTCGGGACCGAGGCCGATCCGCCCGACACCCAGGGCGGCGACCACCCGGTTCCTGGCCGCGCGCCGCTCCTCGTGGTCCATCGCGGGCTTCGACTCCACCGGGGCGCCCGAGCCCGCCGGCACCAGCCCCCGGGCGACGAACACCTCACCCGCGACACCGACTGCGTTCTCCCACGCCGGCAGACCGCTGTACACACCGGCGTGCAACAGCGTCTCGTGGATCTCCTCCGGCGTGATCCCGATGTTCAGCGCACCGTTGATGTACCGGTAGAGCTGGTCGTCCCGGCCCAGGGCCGCCAGAACGGCCACGGTGATGAAACTCCGCGTCCGGAGGTCGAGTCCCGGCCGGCCCCAGATCTCGTACTCGTACAACTGGGCGCCGTGGATCTCGGCCTCCACGGGTAAGTAGGACGCCGGCCGCGCGGGCGCACCGCTCTGGCGGGACCGCAGCACCGGCGCGTCCGGCGCGGTTCCGACCCGGTCGATGCCGAGCTCCCGGCGAACCCGTTCACAGGCCATCTCGCGCTGCGCCTGGGTCATCATCCCGACGTACCTCCCTGGGTGAACGGAGTTTCGAATGGTTGGGCCCGCGTGCCCCCGGACTCCCCTGCCTGGAGCACGGCGATCTCGGCGGTCGGCCGCACGTCCGCGGTGCGCCACAGCCCGATCCAGCTCCGCGGAAAGACAGCGGCGTCGACGAGCGCGGCGTGCGCCTCCGGTTCGGGGTCGTCGCACGCGTCCGAGCAGACGACGACCTGGTAGCCGACGTCGAACGCCCATCTGGAGGTGGACAGGACGGTCCCCGATGTCGCCACACCCGCGATGACGATCTGCCTGACCCCCGCTCGCTGCAGCAGGTCGTGCAGGCCGGTGGTGGCGAAGGCGCCGATGGTCGTCTTACTCAGGACGGGCTCGTCGTCGATCGGCGCCAGCAACGGGTGAATGTCGTCCACCATCGACTCCGGCACCACGTGAAAGACCGGCATGCCGGCCCGGCGAGCCAATGTCATCGCATGGGCGGCCCGCTCCGCGACCGCCGGGTCGTGGCTGAAGCGCCCGACGATGTATTCGGTGAAGTCCAGGGCGACGAACGCGGTCGGCAGCGTCGTGGGTGTGCTGGTGATGGTCATCACCTCCCTCTCGCACTAGTTGTATACAACCATTGGATCAGGTTGTATACAAGTTTGCGGAAATGCGCAAGGGGTGGACTGTCGACTCGCCGGCGGCTCCGGCTCCGCCTAGTGGGGGGGCTGCGCCGGCAGCGGGCGTGTCCATCCGGTGCCAGGGCTCTCAAGCGCCGCGTACGAGGGGTCGTTCCGGTCGCGGGAACCGAGACCGGAACGTGACGGCCGCGGCAGGCCACTCGCCGGGACGACCCGTGTCAGGTCGACGATCACAAGCCGGTGTGCGATCTTCCATTCACCCGCACGGCGTTCGAAGCGGTCGACGTACCGCCCGATCGCGAGGAGGACGCGGTCCTCATCCTCGGTCTCGATGCTCCGCCACACCGTGAAGTACGTCTCGCAACCGGCCGTCCGATCGTCGTGCAGCGTGATCAGCTGGTTCGTGACCTGGTTCATCGAGACCTTCGCCGAGCGCACGAGGTCGGCGACGCCTCGGCCCACGGTTCTGCCCGAGTAGCGCTGGTCGCCGTGATCGTCGATCGCGTCAGGGTGGTAGGCGGAGCTGATGAGGTCCGGATCGCAACGGTCCACGCCGCGGCAGTACCGCATGGTCGCCTCGCGGATCGCCTGCTTGTCGAGCAGCTGCTGGATCGCCGCCTGCTCGGCACCCGCGACGTCTCTCATGGCGCAGCACCGTCCTCAGCGTGGTCAGGATGTCTTCTCGGCGCGCCGGTGGCGGCGATCCAGGGGCCCATGGAAGCGGCTCTCGCCGACTCAGCGGTCGTTGGTGAAGAGGAAGGCCTGGGCGAGGGGGCCGCCGCCGCCGGTGACGAGGCCGACCTCGGCGTCGGTGACCTGCCTGACACCGGCCTGGCGGCGTAGTTGGAGGAAGGTCTCGTAGGCCAGGCCGAAGCCGAGGTAACGGCCCTCCGAGAGCTGCCCGCCGGAGGTGTTGAGCGGCAGGTCACCGGTACGGGCGATGCGTTTGCCGCCCTCGACGAACGCCCCCGACTCGCCGCGGCCGCAGAAGCCGAGTGCCTCGAGCCAGAGCAGGACGAAGATGCTGAACCCGTCGTAGAGACCGGCGACGTCGACGTCGCCGGGCCGCAGCGAGGTACGTGACCACAGCTGCTCGGCGGCCTTCGTCGCGGCCATGACGTCGAAGTCCGGCCAGAACTCCCAGCTGGAGGTCATCGGCCGGCCGCCGCCGAGCGCCTCGAAGAACACGGGCCGGTCGACGTCGCGCCGGTGGTCGGCGGGCGAGACGACGAAGGCGATCGAACCGTCCGCCGGGATGTCGCAGTCGAACAGGCACAGCGGCTCGCTGATCATCCGGGCCGCGAGGTAGTCGTCGATCGTCATCGGGTCGCGGTAGACCGCGTCCGGGTTGTCCGCCGCGTTGCGCCGGTCGTTCACCGCGACCCAGCCGAGCTGCTCCCGGGTGGTGCCGTAACGGTCGACATGGTGCTGGGCCCACAGCGCGGCGAACTGCACCGGCGAACCCACCCCGTAGGTCGTCTTCCACGGCGCGGCCCCGGCGCCGGCCATCACGGCCGGGCGGCGCCCGGCACCCTGGCTGGTCGCCTCGGCGACGGTCCGGTAGACCAGCACGTGCCGGGCGAGGCCCGTGGCCACCGCGTGGGCGGCGATACCGAGGATGCCGATCACGTTGGCGCCGTCGCCGCAGCCGAGGATCCACGACAGGTCCAGCCGCAGCAGGGTGTGCAGGTCGCCGACCCGGGGGCCACCGAAGCCGTGCGGGGCCGGGTGGTCGGGCCAGGAGGTGAGCCCGTCGATGTCGCGCGGGGTGAGACCCGCGTCCGCGATCGCCGCGAGGCAGGCGTCCAGGGTCAGCTCGAGCGCGGGCCGGTTCAACCGCCGCCCGCACGCGGACCGCCCGATACCGGACACGATCGCCCGCCGCTCGATGTTCCCGGGATCGGCGCTCACGCGATCCACGCTTCCACGGCCTGCCCCTGCCCAGCCTGCCCCTGCCCGGCCGGCCGGAACATCGGTACGAACACGTCCCCTCGCTGTTCGAAGGTCACCTCGNCCTCCATGCCGGTGCTGACCGCTTCGACGTCGCAGTCGACCACGTTGGTCAACAGGTGCAGATCGGGCTGCTCGGCGAGCACCACCCGGGCCACGACGTAGGGCGGCTCGTAGCCGGGGATCCACGGGCGGCGGACGACCGTGTAGGTCACCAC
>NZ_KB891258.1 GCF_000373365.1 Parafrankia discariae | reverse complement strand
CCCGGACGGACGGTCACCAAGAATGATCTCAGGGGCGCGGCGGGACGCGGCCGCCAGGGTGGGCAGCGCCGTCCTCGCCCTCGGTGTCGCGGCGGTGCTGATCCTGCTCGGCCCACGGCTGGCGGACCTGCCGTCGGCCCCCGGCGACATCCCCACGTGGTTCACCGACGAGCCGGAACTGGCGTTCGCCAACTGCCTCGGCATCATCGCCTGGATCTGCCTGCTGTGGCTGTGCGCCGGGGTGGTGCTCGGCGTCCTGGCCGCGCTGCCGGGCGCGGCCGGCCGGGTGTTCGCCGCGCTCGCCCGCCGGGTCCTGCCCGGCGCGGTACGCCGGATCGTGGAGATCGGCCTCGGCGTGACCCTCATGGCCGCGAGCGTCAGCCCCGTTCTCGGTGCCAGCCCGGCTTCGGCCGCCACCGGCCTTCCCGCCGCCACGGCGTCGACGATCGTGTCAGCGGACGCATCGGCCGGCGCGCCGGCCATCGGGCCGGAGGGTGGGCTGGCCGCGTCCCAGCGTGGCTGGCCCTACCTGGGCCTCCCCGATGCGGCCAGCGGAGCCGACGCCGGAACCGACGCGGCGAGGCTGTCCGGCGCCGAGCGCGGCCTGCCGGACGACGTCCAGATCGTGCCGCTGACCCCCGTCAGCGCGGTCGATCCACCCGTCTCCGCGCAGCAGCCGCGGGATGCCGCGACGGCCGCCCCTGACCCCGGCGCCGCGCCCACCGCCGGTTCGGCCACCGCGACCGCTCGCGGCTGGCCCTTCCTCGGTCATCCCGACCAGGCCGAGCCGACCGGTCAGCCGGAGCAGGGCAGCCCGCCGGCCGGCACCGGCGCCCCACGACCCGCGAACCCGATCCCCAGCGCCGCCAGCACCACCGCTCCCGGTGGCACCGCTCCCGGTGGCACCGCTCCAGCGCCCAGCGCCGCGGCGCCGCGTGCTTCCGCGTCCTCCGATACTGGCGGGAGTGATCCTCTCGTGCCCTCCGCGCCCCGTGGCACGGGCACCCCGGGCCCGGTGCCCGGCACCTCCGTGGGCACCTCCCCGACGAATCCGGGCACGCCCGCGGAGGTTGTCGTGCTGCGCGGGGACAGCCTGTGGACGATCGTCGCCCGTCATCTCGGGCCCACCGCCACGATCGAGCAGATCGCGGCCGAGTGGCCGCGCTGGTGGTCGGCCAACGCCGACGTGATCGGGCCCGACCCGGATCTCCTGCTTCCCGGCCAGCGGCTCCTGCCGCCGCCCGGCCCCTGACCCCGGCCACCGCCACCTGACCCGGCACAGGTCCCGACCGTCGGTGCCTGAGCGATGCCGCCCCGCCGTCCCCCTGAAAGGTCCGCCGTGACCGCGACGACCGCCCTGACCCTGCCCCGTCGCCGGCGTCCCCATGTCGCCACCACGCCCCGGCTGATGCCCGTGCGTCCCGTCGACCCGCCCTACGACGACGAGACCGTCCCGCCCGGGCAACCGGCCGGGCGGGCCCCGGGGGCCGACCGGTCCGCGGGTGCCCGGTATTCGAGAGTCGCGGCGCCGACCGCGACGTCTGCCGCCCCACCGACCGCGACGTCTGCCGCCGTGAGCGCGGTGGCCGGGCCGGTGAACCGCGCCGAACGCGGCGCCGCCCGCCATCTCCTGCCGGACCAACGGACTCTCCCGTGGCCACGGCCCACCCGAACCACCCGTGCGCCGGTGCGTCAGCCGGCGGATGGCCCCGTCGCGGTGACGCCGCCGGGCCCGGGGCCGTCGCCGGATCCGCGCCGGACCGCGGCCGTGGTCGTACGAGTGATCATTGAGGTGCTCTCCGGGGCCCGACCGGCCGCGCACCTGGCCCCCTGGAGCACGGCGGCGCTACAGAGCGACTTCGAGCGGACGGCGTCGTCCCTGGCGACCCGCCAGCCCTCGCAGGTGCGCAGCGTGCGGGTCAGTGAGCCGCTGCCCGGAGTGGCGGAGGTCAGCGCCGTGGTCAGCAGGGGTGCCCGGGTCCGGGCGCTCGCCCTGCGGATGGAGCACGCCGCGGGCCGCTGGCAGGTGACGACCCTCCAGCTCGGCTGACGGCCAGCCTCGCCGACCAGCCCGGCTGACCGGCCGGCGGCGGGGGCCTCCCACCACCCGCCCCCGCCCGTCTCCGGCCATCGGTGGCCCGTCAGTCGTTGTGGCGGGCCGGATCGCCGTGGCAGCGCTTGTACTTCCGCCCCGAGCCGCAGGGGCAGGGCGCGTTGCGCGCCGGGCGGGCCGTGCCGCCCTCACCGGCGCCGCGGGACACGCCACCGCCGGCTGCGCGCGCCCCGCCGCCACGGGACAGCTCGGAGCCGTTGTCGACGGTCGTCACCGTGGACGAGCCGCCGTCGACGGACGGCGCCGTGTAGCGCAGCCCCCCGGTCAGGCGACGCGGTTCGAGGCCCTTGACGAAGACCGGCGGCGGGGCCGCCGGCACCGGGGCCGGCGGAGGCTCGGGAGCGGTCCGTGTGGGCCGGGCCGGCGCGGGTGCGGGCTCGGCCGGGGTGACCAGCGGCACGGCGCCGACGGCCACGGCACCGCCCTCCGCCGGGGTGGCCGGCGTGGGCGCCGTGCCGACCGGGGCCGCGGTGCCCTCTTCGGTGTCCCGCCCCGCGACCTGGACCTCGACGTTGAACAGGAGGCGGACCGACTCCTCCTTGATGCCTTCCATCATCGTCTGGAACATGTCGAAACCCTCGCGCTGGTACTCCACGACCGGGTCTCGCTGCCCCATCGCCCGCAGGCCGATGCCCTCCTGCAGGTAGTCCATCTCGTAGAGATGCTCACGCCACTTGCGGTCGAGCACCGCGAGCACCACTCGGCGCTCCAGCTCGCGCATGACGGCCTCGCCGTCCGGCTTGTCACCGAGCTCGGTCTCGCGCCGGTCGTAGGCGTCCTGCGCGTCCGCCTGGAGGTCCTCGAGCAGGAGGTCGGAGGTCAGCCCCTCGCGGTCGTCGGTGCCCGGCGCGTCGACACCGACCGGGTAGAGCAGGCCCAGACCAGACCAGAGGGTCTCGAGGTCCCACTCCTCCGGGTAGCCGTCGGCCGTCGCGCCCCGCACGTAACCCTCGATGGTGTCATCGACGAAGTGCCGGACCTGCTCGTGCAGGTCGGCGCCCTCCAGAACCTTGCGGCGCTCCTCGTAGATCACGGTGCGCTGCTTGTTCATGACCTCGTCGTACTTGAGGACGTTCTTGCGGATCTCGAAGTTCTGACCTTCGACCTGGGTCTGCGCGGAACGGATCGCGCGGGTCACGATCTTGGATTCGATCGGGACGTCGTCCGGGATGTTGAGGCGGTCCATGATGCCCTCGACCGCCGCGGCGTTGAACAGCCGCATGAGGTCGTCCCCGAGGGAGAGGTAGAACCGGGACTCGCCACGGTCGCCCTGGCGGCCGGCACGACCACGCAGCTGGTTGTCGATCCGGCGGGACTCGTGCCGTTCGGTGCCGAGCACGTAGAGGCCACCGGCGTTGACGACCTCCTCGTGCTCGGCCTTGACCGACGCACTGGCCTTCTCCAGCGCCTCGAGCCAGGCCGCCTCGTAGTCGTCCGGGGTGTCGATCGGAGACAGGCCGCGCTGGCGCAGCTCCACGTCGGCGATGAACTCGGGGTTGCCACCGAGCATGATGTCGGTGCCTCGACCGGCCATGTTCGTCGCCACGGTGACCGCGCCGCGCCGACCCGCCTCGGCGATGATCATCGCCTCGCGCTCGTGGTTCTTGGCGTTCAGCACCTCGTGCCGGACACCGCGCTTGGTGAGCTGCTTGGACAGGTACTCCGACTTCTCCACGCTGGTCGTGCCGACCAGGACGGGCTGACCGTTCTCGTGCCGCTCGGCGATGTCCTCCACCACCGCGTCGAACTTCGCGATCTCGGTCTTGTAGACGACGTCGGCCTGGTCGGTGCGGGCCATCGGCTTGTTCGTCGGGATCGGCACCACGCCGAGGCTGTAGATCTGGTGGAACTCGGCGGCCTCCGTCATGGCCGTACCGGTCATTCCGGACAGCTTGTCGTAGAGCCGGAAGTAGTTCTGGAGAGTGATCGTCGCCAGGGTCTGGTTCTCCTGCTTGATCTCGACCTTCTCCTTGGCCTCGATCGCCTGGTGCATTCCCTCGCTGTAACGGCGGCCGTGCAGGACGCGACCGGTGAACTCGTCGACAATGAGGACCTCACCGTCGGTGACGATGTAGTCCTTGTCGCGCTTGTAGAGCTCCTTGGCCTTCAGCGCGTTGTTGAGGTAGCCGACGAGGGGCGTGTTCACCGACTCGTAGAGGTTCTCGATGCCGAGCTGGTCCTCGACCTTCTCGACGCCGACCTCGCTGATCGAGACCGTCCGCTTGCCCTCCTCGACCTCGTAGTCGACATCCCGCTCGAGCAGCGGCGCGATCCGCGAGAACTCGGTGTACCAACGGGTCGGGTTGTCGGCCGGGCCGCTGATGATCAGCGGCGTGCGGGCCTCGTCGACGAGGATCGAGTCGACCTCGTCCACGACGGCGAAGTGGTGGCCGCGCTGGACCAGCTCCTCGGCGCTCCAGGACATGTTGTCGCGCAGGTAGTCGAACCCGAACTCGTTGTTCGTGCCGTAGGTGATGTCGCACAGGTACTGCTGGCGGCGCACCGAGGGCGGCATCTGCGGATGGATGACCCCGACCGAGAGGCCGAGGAACTTGTGGACACGGCCCATCTTCTCGGCGTCGCGCTGGGCCAGGTAGTCGTTCACCGTGACGATGTGGACGCCCTCGCCGCTCAGGGCGTTGAGGTAGGCCGGCAGCGTGGAGACCAGGGTCTTGCCCTCACCGGTCTTCATCTCGGCGATGTTGCCCAGGTGCAGCGCCGCGCCACCCATGATCTGGACGTCGAAATGGCGCTGGCCGAGCGTCCGCCGCGCCGCCTCGCGCACCGCCGCGAACGCCTCGGGCAGCAACGAGTCGAGGGTTTCCTCTTCGCTGGCCAGGCGTTGGCGGAACTCGTCGGTCATCCCGCGCAGCTCGGCGTCGGTCAGACCGGTGAAGTCGTCCTCGATGAGGTTCACCTGCTCGGCGATCGCCTTGAGCTTGCGCAGAATCCGGCCCTCACCGGCACGCAAGATCTTGTCTAGAACCACGGCGAAACTCCTCCGGCAGGCATGTCGGCGAGGCTCACCGACAACCAAGATGCTAGCCCCTCGATCGCCACCCACGGCCCGTCCTCGGACCGTTGGCGGCGCGCCGGGATGGGGAGCCGCGCGCCGCGCCCGGGTCGCCGCCGCGTATCCCTCTCCCGCGAGTACACAACGACCGGGCCGCGGCTCCCGTGCCCGGCCCGGCGACCGCGTGCCACGGCCCGCCGGCGACCGCCGGGGCGCCTCGCGCCCACCACCGGATCAGATACGACGGCGGGGGCGTGAGCGCGCCGCCGTGGCCCGAGGTGCTGGCATCGTGGCGGTATGCGTTCCGACACCGGATCCGGTCCCGGTCCTGTCTCCGGCCCATTGTTGCCCCCCGCGCGCCGACCTGGACCGGGCGCCGGGCGCGCCCTTCAGCGGGTTCCGCTCGAGCCCGTCGAGATCACCGCGGGTGCGCTGCACCTGCGTCCCTGGAAGACCTCGGACGTCGACGCCGTGTGCGGGGCCTGTCAGGATCCCGAGATTCCGCGGTGGACGCGGGTCCCCGTCCCTTACACGAGAGACCACGCGGAGGACTTCGTCTGCCGACAGGCGGTCGAGGCGTGGGCGACGGCGACGGGCACGCCGCTGGCTGTCGTCGACGCCACCACCGAAGCACTCCTCGCGTCGGTGGCCCTGCAGGACCTGACCGACGAGGGCGACGCGGAGATCTCCTACTGGTGCGCCGCCGGCGCCCGCGGCCAGGGTGTGGCCACCCGGGCGTCGGCGGCACTGCTGCGCTGGGGGTTCGGCGCGCTGGGGCTGGAACGCGTCGAGTGGCGCGCGGCGGTCGGCAACCACGCCTCCCGTCGGGTGGCGGAGAAGCTCGGGTTCACCCTCGACGGGACGCTGCGCAGCGCGATCGTCCTGGGGGACGGCGTCCGCCACGACTGCTGGATCGGCACCCGGCTCGCCACGGACCCACCGGCCTGACCGCCGCCTGCCACGGACGCGGCTGGCCACCGCCGCGCGGCTCGGCGGTACCGCGGGCCCACCGGGCGTGGGTCCACCGGGCGTGGGGCAGACCGGAGCCGCGTCAGGTGATCTCGAGCAGCTTCTCCCGCACCGCGTACACCACGGCCTCCATCCGGGAGTGGAGCTGGAGCTTCTCCAGGATGTTCCGGATGTGGTTCTTCACCGTGTTCTCGCTGATGTAGAGCTGCTTGGCGATGTCCCGGTTGTTCAGCCCCTTGGCGACCAGGCGGAGGACCTCCATCTCCCGGTCGGTCAGCCGTGGTGTCGGCAGCTGCGGCCGGTCGTCCTTCGTCTTGATCATGGCCGCGAACTCGCTGAGCAGCTTGGAGGCCATGGACGGGCTGATGAGGCTCTGGCCGTTGTAGACCGCGCGGATGTCCGCGGCGACCTCGTCGATCGAGATCTCCTTGAGGAGGTAGCCCATCGCGCCCGCCTTGATGGCGTCGAAGAGATCCGCCTCCTCGTCACTTATCGTGAGCATCACGATCTTCGCGCTGGGCACCTTCTCCTTGATGGCGCTCGTGGCGTCGATCCCGCCGCGCCTGGGCATCCGGACGTCCATCAGGACGATGTCCGGCGCCATCTCGGCGGCCATCGTGACCGCTTCCGCTCCGTCGGCGGCCTCACCGACAACCTCGATGTCGACCTCCTGCGCCAGGACCATCTCCAGGCCGCGCCGGAACAGGGCATGGTCATCGACGATGAGCACCCGGATGGGATTCGCCTCCGATGGCGTCCGCAGCGCCTCCTCGGAACGCTGCTCGTCCACCGTCATCTCCGACCTCCCCTGGAACCGCTCCTGCGGGGCTGTGCCCTCGGCGTCGCGACGCCGAGGGCACAGCCCGTGGAACGTGCCGTGTGCACCGATGCCGGGAGTCCGACACCCAAGGCAAATGGTCCCACGCCGGCAGGGGGGATCGACCGTCACACGGCGGAAATGACCGCTGCCGTTCGTTCTCGGGCACCGACCACGCCGTCTCCGACCGCTCCCTCGAGCCGGATGACGCCGTAGTCGTAGCCGCATCGGCGGTACACGACACTGGGCAGGCCGCTGGCAGCGTCAAGGAAAAGGTAGAAGTCGTGCCCGACGAGCTCCATGTTCGACAGGGCGTCGTCGAGCGTCATGGGCGCGGCGGCGTGCGTCTTCTCGCGTACCACCATCGGCGAGTAGTCGGAATCGTCGCCGTCGTCGGCGGCCGACCAGCTCGGCCGCTTCGCGCCGGCCTCGGCGCCGACGGCGGCCAGGCCCGGCGCGCCGTCCTCGAGGCCTGGGACCGGCGAGCTGGTTGAGTCCGTCTCCGGCTGGCGGCCGGTCGGGACGACGGGCAGGTCCGGGATGGTGCCCGCCCGGCCGGGAACCGGGTGGTTCGCACCCGCGTGGTTGGCGTGGTGGCGGACCCGTCGGTCCGAAGCCCGGCGCAGGCGCTCCGCCAGCTTGGCGGTGGCGCGGTCGAGCGCGGCGTAGGCGTCGGCCGCGGCGGCCTCCGCACGGATCACCGGGCCCCGCGAATACACGGTGAGCTCGACCCGGTCGGAGCTGTCCGACAGCCGAGGGTTGTGTTCCTTGGAGAGTTCGACGTCGACCAGCATGACCTTGGAGTCGAGCCGCTCGAGCTTCGCGAGTTTGGCCTGGACATGCCTGCGGAACCGTTCCGGAACCGCGGTGTGCCTGCCCTTGACCACGATGTCCACGCGATCCACCTCCCGTTCACCTGGCCCGGTCGGCCGATCCGTACGGGATCGACGCGACCGGAGAGTCGGTACCTCGGGCGGCCGTCGATGGCTGACCTCGGCGTGCCGAGGTCACCTCGTGTGCCGCCGTAGGTTGTCAACGTTCCTGGTGCAGTTCCTGGTGTAAATCAGCTGGTGCTGGCTTCTGGCGCTGCCGGACGGCTCCTTCCATGGGCGCGCCTCGCTGTCCGGTGACCACGGCGTCGGCGCTGTTTCCACCGACCCGCCTCGCTCGGCTCCTTCCCCTCACCGGTCGGGTCTATGCCGGACCGGTCCTACCGATATCGGGAGATTCCGGACCGGCATGCTGGGGAGGCCGGTCGCGCCGTGAAGCCGGTCGGCGTGTTCCGGAGACCCCGCCTCGCGCGCTCCCCACCCCGGCGGACGGCCGTGGGACGGCCGGCCCGGGACGAGGGACCGTGCGCCGCATCCGTCGCGTCACGACGGTGGGCCGCACGCGGACCTCGTCCGGGACGTCGGCACCGCGTCGGGCAGGGCCGGGAAGTGCCGGTCACTGCCGGCATCGGCCTGCTCATCAGCTTGCCGCCGTCGGATCCGGGGGCGGAGCGCTCGCGCCCAGTGTCCCCCTTCCACCGCCCGGACGGCGGGCAATCCCGAAGGATGGCGCGTCGCGCCCGTGGTGGAGCGAGGTGGCGGCCACCGCCGCACCGGCCACCGGCGCCCAGCCACCCGCGCGCAGCGCGCGCACCGCCTCCCGGACAGTCGCGCCGGTGGTGACGATGTCGTCCACCACGATCGTGATCTCCCCGGGGCGGGGCGGCGGCACGCCGGTGCGCAGCGCGAACGCCCCCGAGCGGTTGCGGGCCCGGGCCGCCGCCCCGAGGCCGGCCTGGTCGTCGCCGGGCCGCGACACCCGCAGCGCCGCGCTCACCCGGGCCCGGACCCCACCGCGTGCGAGAGACCGGGCCGCGGCGGCGGCGAGCCGGGCGACGTGGTCGACTCCCCGGCGCCGCCGCGCCGCCACCGTTGTCGGGACCGGGACGAGGAGCACCGGTGGGGGCCACCGGCCGCCGGGGGCCGCCGCCACCAGTGCGGTCGCCACGGCCCGCGCGAGCGCCTGGCCCAGGACGGGAGCGAGGTCCACCCGCCCGCGCTCCTTGTAGGAGAGCAGAAGGACCCGGGCGACACCGGCGTACGAGGCCGCGGCGAAGGCGGGCGGCATCGCCGGGCGCGGGGTCGGGCGCCGCGCGGGGCCACATGGCCGGTCGCGCCGCTGGGAGTGGCCGGCCGCGGGGTGGCCCCGCGCGGCGTGGCCTCGCCGCCCCGGGCTGGCCGTGGGACCCGGGGCGGCGAGAACCGGGGGACCCGCCAGGGCCGCCGCGCACCGCGCGCAGGCGGCCTCACCCGGCCGGCCGCAGCCGGCGCAGCCGCGCGGCAGCACGAGATCCGCGAGGATCGTCAGGGCCTCGGCGAGGTGGGGGAAGCGGGTCACCGGACGAGAATGACCGGCGATCGACCGGCCTGGCCAGCACCGGACCCAGGCTGTGGACAGACGACACCGCACGCCGCGGCTGTGGACAACTCGGGCCCGCGTCTACGCCCGGCATCACGGGACAAGAGCCGGTGCCTCCGCCCGACACGCCCGGGAACCGTCGCGGGGTCGGCGGCGGGCGATCGCCCCGCGTCGATCAGGCGCCCGGTCGGGGGGTGGCCGTACTCGGTCTGCAACGA
Source organism: Parafrankia discariae (assembly GCF_000373365.1). Taxonomy (NCBI): domain Bacteria; kingdom Bacillati; phylum Actinomycetota; class Actinomycetes; order Frankiales; family Frankiaceae; genus Parafrankia; species Parafrankia discariae. The sequence continues at coordinate 15,617 of NZ_KB891258.1, read as the reverse complement.
TGCGCTCGCCAGGAACGTTGGTCGACACGGGACGGCAACTAGTACAGGGGGACCACGATGGCGGACGGAGCCGGTCAGACCCCTCCCGGCACGCCCGGACCGGGCCAGCCCGGCTCGTGGGGCGCGCCCGCCCCGGGCGCGCAGCAGCCACCCCCCGGTTCGTGGGATCAGCCACCCACCGGCCCCGGCGGTGGCGTGCCCGCCCCGGGTGGATGGCCTGCACCCGGCGGCTGGGAGGCCCCCGGCGGCGGCCCCGACGCGGTGCCCGTCCCCGGGCCGGGAGCTCCCCCCGGCTACGCCCCGAACAGCCCGGCCGGCGGGTACGGGCCTGGCTACGGGCCGAACGGGGGCTATGGGCCAGGCGGTGGCTACGGCCAGCAGCCCGGCCAGGGCCCGCGCTATGGCGCGTGGGGCCCGAACGGGTGGGGCGGTCCGCCGATCGCGCCCAAGCCCGGCGTGATCCCGCTGCGCCCGTTGGCGGTCGGCGAGATCCTCGACGGGACCTTCGCGACGATCCGGTCGAACCCCGGCGCCACGCTCGGCCTGACCCTCGGCGCCACCGCCGTGGTCGAGACGATCAGCACGGTCGCCGCGATCGCCGCCGAGGAGATGTCCAACACCGCGGCGACAGTACTGACGCTGCTGCTCTTCGGCCTGAACGCGGCCCTCGGGATCTTCCTCTCCGGAGTGCTCGCGGTAGTGGTGAGCGAGGCGACGCTCGGTGGGCGGATCACCGCGGGCGACGCGGTCCGCCGGGTCACCCCCCGGCTGGGCGGCCTGCTGGTGCTGACCCTGGCGGTCACGCTGCTCAGCGCGCTCGGCCTGATCGCGCTGATCGTGGGGGCGGTCGTGGTCGCCGTCTACCTGAGTCTGGCCACGCCGGCCTACGTGCTCGAGGCACAGTCGACCGGCGACGCGCTTCGGCGCTCGCGGCGGCTGGTCAAGGGATCGTGGTGGCGGACGTTCGGTGTTCTCCTCCTCTCCGCGGCGGTCGGCGGAGTCCTGATGCTGATCTTCGCGATCCCGACCAGCGTGATCCTCATGTCGTCCGAGCAGACGTTCGGCAGCCTGGTCGAGGGAGACCTGACCGTGGCCGGGCACATCGTCAACGCGATCGGCAGCCTGCTCGCCACGACGGTCGCGACTCCGGTGCTCTCCGGGACCGTCGTCCTCCTCTACATCGACCGGCGCATCCGCCGCGAGGGGTTGGACGTCACCCTCACCGAGGCCGCCCGCCAGCGCGCCACCGCTCCGTGATCGCCAGTCACCCGTCGGTCCCGCTCCTGCCCGCCCCCTTCGCTCCGGCCGTCGCACTGGTGGCGGCCGGCGGCCCGCTCGGGGGGGCGGTGACCCGCGAGGGAGCGCAGGAGGAGGCCCGGCGCGAACTGTCCAAGAGCGTGTACCAGGACGCCCAGCCCGACTGGTTCACCCGGGCCATAGGTTGGATCAACGACCGCCTCGCCGACCTGTGGAACTGGCTGGCGCCGGATTCCGGTGCCGGCGTGGGTGGTTCCAACGGGCTGGGTGTCCTCGCCGTGGTTCTGGTCCTCGTCGCGCTCGCCGTGGTGATCCGGCTGTGGCTCGGCCCGGTCCGCCGGACCGCGCGTGACCAGGCGGACGAGACCGACCTGTCCAGCCCGCTGACCGCCGACCAGCTCCGCGCGCTGGCCCGGGACCAGGCCGACCGGGGGGCGTACGCCGAGGCGGTGCGGTCCCGGCTGCGGGCGATCGTACGGATGCTGGAGGAGCGTGGCGTGCTCGATCCGAGACCGGGACGTACGGCCGGCGAGCTCGTCGGCGCCGTCCGCGCGGCCGCCTCCCGCGACAGCACCGCCACCGCCACCGCCCGCGACAGCACCGCCACCGCCCGCGACAGCACGGCGATCGGCGCGCTGGTCGCGGCCGTCGAGGTGTTCAGCGAGATCTGGTACGGCGGCAGGCCCGCCACCGAAGAGGCCTACGAGGTGCTGGTGCGGGCGGACGAGGAGCTCTCGGGCCTGCGCGGCCGCTCGGGCCGCGGCCAGCCCGGCGACCACGCCGGCGACCGGTCCGGCGGCGGATCCCGTCCGGTCCCGGCGTGACCGCTCCGCCGACCGACCGCGCACGCCCGGCGGCACCGACCACCGGGTCCTTCGGCACCTCGGCCGGCCCGCGCCCGGGATCGGGCACGGGCCGCGGTGGGGGGACCCACGTCCGCAGTGGTCCGCGGCCGCCGGCCGTCCGGCGCGCGCTGCGGCTCGGCGCCGTCCTCGGCGTGCTGGTGATCGCGTACGCGGTGATCACCGCCGTGGTCAGCCGCCCGGCCGGCCACGGCTACCTGGACATCACCTCCGCGGACGGCTACGGCTCCCGGGCGGTCGCGGAGATCCTGCGCGCCCGCGGGGTGACGGTGACGGCCGGCGAGCAGCTGCCGGCGTCCGCCACGGCCCCCGGCGCCGCGGGGACGCCCACGGGGCGGACGGTCGTCGTCACCAACCCCGACCTGCTGTCCCAGGCCGACCTCGACACACTGGTGACCAGCACCCGTACCGGCTCGGACGTCGTTCTCGTCGCCCCGGACTCCAGCGTGGTGGCCGCGCTGGGCCTGCCGGTGACGGCCGGGCAGCGGGACGGCGGTGACTACGGCGACGAATCACCCCCGGGCTGCGCACTCCCCGAGGCGACCACGGCCGGGTCGACCACGGTCGGCGACTCGGTGACGTTCGCCCACAGCAACGGCCAGGGCGGCCAGGGCGGTCGGAGCGGCGGCACCCGGGTCGAGCTCTGCTACGGCGACCCCGGCGCGGCCCGGCTGGCGGTACTGACCCCCACCCGGTCGGACGTCGGCGGCGGGCCGACCGGTCGTCTGGTGCTTCTCGGCGGCGGCGGCTTCCTCACCAACGAACGTCTGGGCGAGACCGGGAACGCGGCGCTGGCGCTCGGGCTGCTCGCCCGTGCTCCCCGGCTGGACTGGGTGACCCCGGTCGTCGCGGCCGGGGACGCCGTGGGCACGAAGAGCCTGGCGGAGCTGCTTCCCGACGGCTTCTGGCTCGGCGCCCTGCAGCTCCTGGTCGTCCTGATGTTCCTCGCCCTGTGGCAGGGCCGGCGGCTCGGGCCGCCCATCGAGGAGCCGCTGCCCGTCGTGGTGCGCTCCACCGAGACCGTCGAGGGCCGGGGCCGGCTCTACGCCGCGGCGCACGCCCGCGAGCGGGCCGCCGCCGCGCTGCGGGCGGGGCTGCGGGCCCGGCTCGCCGACCGGCTCGGCGTGCAGACCGCCCCGGCCGGCTCGCCGTGGCACGGCCGTGGGCCGGATCCGACCGTCCTGGTGGCCTCGGTCGCCGAACAGACCGGACGGTCACCCATGGAGATCGGGCCACTCCTGTACGGTTCGGACATGGCGCCCACGGGCTATTCCCCACCACCCTGGCCGGCCTACCAGGGCCCGCCCGTCTCCTGGGCGGCACCGGTCCCGTCGGGCCCGGTCGACGTCCAGGCTGGTGGGGCGAGGCGAGACACCGAGGGTGATGTCGCGCTCGTCCGGCTGGCCCGCGCACTGCACGAACTCGATCGACAGGTGGGCAGACGGTGACCTCCCCGAACCTCGGCGCTCCCCCGTCCGGATCGGAGACGCTGCGCAAGCCGCTGGCCGCTCCGCAGGCGCCTCCCCCGGCCGACGCCGAGGCCGCCCGCCGCGCCCTGGTCGCGCTGCGTGACGAGGTCGCGAAGGCTGTCGTGGGCCAGGAAGCGGCCGTCAGCGGCCTGGTCGTCGCGCTGCTGTGCCGCGGCCACGCGCTGCTCGAAGGCGTCCCCGGCGTCGCGAAGACCCTGCTCGTGCGGACGTTGGCGGCCGCGTTGTCACTGGAGACCAAGCGGTTGCAGTTCACTCCGGACCTGATGCCGGGCGACGTCACCGGTTCGCTCGTCTACGACAGCCGGACCAGCGAGTTCACGTTTCGGGAGGGGCCGGTCTTCACCAACCTGCTGCTCGCGGACGAGATCAACCGGACGCCACCGAAGACCCAGGCGGCGCTGCTCGAGGTGATGGAGGAGCGGCAGGTCACCGTGGAGGGTGTGCCGCGCCCGCTGCCGGTGCCCTTCGCCGTCCTGGCCACCCAGAACCCCATCGAGCACGAGGGGACCTACCCCCTGCCCGAGGCGCAGCTGGACCGTTTCCTGATCAAGGTGACGCTGCCGCTGCCGCCCCGCGACGACGAGGTCCGGATCCTCGCCCACCATGCCGGCGGGTTCGACCCGGGCGACCTGGCCGCCGCCGGGGTGTCCCCGGTGGCCGGGCCGGCCGACCTGGCGGCCGCGCGGGCGGCCGTCTCCCGGGTGCAGATCCATCCCGAGGTGCTCGCGTACATCGTGGATCTGGCCCGGGCGACCCGGGCGGCTCCGTCGGTCCAGCTCGGGGTGTCGCCGCGCGGGGCGACCGCGCTGCTGGCGACCACCCGCGCGTGGGCCTGGCTGTCCGGGCGCGCCTACGCCACGCCGGACGACGTCAAGGCGCTGGCCCGGGCGACCCTGCGCCACCGGATCAGCCTGCGCCCGGAGGCCGAGCAGGACGGCGTCACCGCCGACACCGTGCTCGACCAGGTGCTCGCCGTCGTGCCCGTCCCCCGGTAACGGGCAGCCGTGGCGATCACCGGCCGCGCCGTGGCGCTGGTCGCGCTCGGCGTCGTCGTGGTGGCGCTCTCCCCGGCCCCGGGCGCGACCTTCGTGTTGGTGAACCTGCTCGTCGTCGCGCTGATCGGCGTCGACGTGTGCCTGGCGGGGCGGGTGCGCGCGTGCACGTTCGCCCGCTCCGGACCGACCGCGGCCCGGCTGGGCCAGCCGGTGCGGCTCACGCTGACCGTCACCAACGACGGCACCCGTACCGTGCGGGCCCAAGTCCGGGACGGCTGGCCGCCGTCCGCCGGCGCCCGGCCACGGGTGCACCGGGTGACGGTGCCGGCGGGCGAGCGCAGGTTCCTGGAGACCACGCTGCACCCGACCCGGCGCGGTGACCGGATGCCCGTCCGCATCACCGTGCGCTCGCTGGGCCCGCTGGGCCTGGCCGGGCGGCAGGGCCGGCACCACTGTCCGTGGCGGGTGCGGGTGCTGCCCCCGTTCGCGTCCCGCCGGCACCTGCCGGCCGCGCTGGCCCGGCTGCGCGAGGTGGAGGGCGAGGTCGCGATCCGCGGCGGCGGCGCCGGCTCGGAGTTCGACAGCCTGCGCGAGTACGTCGTCGGCGACGACGTGCGGACGATCGACTGGCGGGCCACCGCGCGCCACCACGGCTCGGTGGTCGTGCGCACCTTCCGGCCCGAGCGGGACCGCCGGGTCATCTGCGTCCTCGACACCGGCCGGACGTCCGCCGGCCGGGTCGGCGACGTCCCCCGGCTGGACCACGCGTTGGACGCCGCCCTGCTGCTGACCGCCGTCGCCCTGCGGGCCGGGGACCGGGTCGGGCTGGTCGCCCACGACAGCACCAGCCGGATCGCCCTGCCGACCTCCCGGGACCAGGGCCTGCTGGCCCGGATGAGCGATGCGATGGCCACCCTGGAACCGGCGCTCGTCGAGGCCGACCACGCCGGGATGGCCTCGGTGGTGCTGCGCAACGCCTCCCGGCGTGCCCTCGTCGTCATCTTCACCGAGCTCGTCCCGGCGGTGATCGAGGACGGTCTGCTGCCGGCGTTGCCCGCGCTGACCTCCCGGCACACGGTGCTCGTGGCCGCGCTGCGCGACCCCCGGCTCGACGAGCTCACCGCCGGGCACGGCGACGTCCACCAGGTGTACGCGGCGGCGGCGGCGGAGCAGACACTGCTGCGGCGGCGCGAGCTGACCGAGGCGCTGCGCCGCCGCGGGGTCGAGGTGGTGGACGTGGCTCCGGCGCACTACGCGGCGCTGGTCACCGACACCTACCTCACGCTGAAGGCCCGCGGGCGCCTGTGACCGCGGGCCGCGCGGTGTCCCTCCGCGCGGGAGCCGGGGAGCCGGCGTGCTCCCGGGGCTCCGGCTCCGCCGCGGCGTCCAGGCCGGTCTCACGCACGACGGTCCGCAGTTCCCGGACGACGCGCAGCGCCCGCTCCCCCGGATCGACGCGTGTGGTCGCGTAGACGTCCTGGGTCAGGTCCACGCCGTCGCGGCGGACGGGGACCCAGCGGAACGAACCCGCCCGGGTGCCCGCGAACGCGCTGCCGCTCTTGAACGGCAACGCGATGTCGGACGGGACGACGACGGTGCCGTGACCGTCCTGGCCGAACGCGACCAGCACCTTGGTGCCGTACGCCTCGTGCGCGACCCGGGTTGCGATCCCCGGATCGTCCGCGATGTGCTCGGCGATCTCCCGCTCGAGCATCTGACGGGAGCGTGCGGGCAGCGGCGGCACCAGCAGTCGACGCCGGACCAGATCCCGGAGTTCGATGCCGTCCCCGGCCCCGGCCTCGGCGGAGTCGATCATCGCTTCGAGGCGGGACGTGTAGAGCCGGTGCCGGTCGAGGGCGGGCGGATCGCCCACCCGCCGGGGCGGCGGCCCGATGACGAGGTCCGTCGCGCCGTGCAGCAGCGACCCGATGACGTTCTCCTCGAACACGACCATCGACCGGTCCTGCTCACCGAGCACGTTGGTGGTGCACTCGATGTGGTCGTCCGGCCAGTCGCCGGCGCGCCCGCCGGAGTCACGCTGCCCGAGGTCACGGCCGTCGGCGTCACGGCCGGGCCGCTCGTCGGCGACCGTCGCGCGCAGCCGGCGCATCACCGCGGACACCAGGTGCGCGTGCTGCGGGAGGAAGGTGATGCGCAGCGTCGACGAGCCGGCGTCCGACAGCGCCCCCCAGCGGTCCATCATCTCCCGCGCCTGGCGGTACACCTCCGCTCCGAACACCGACAGGCCACGCCGGTCCTGAGCGAAGAGGCTGCGGCCGGCGAAGGCCGACTGGAGCAGGTCGAGGTTCTGCCGGACGGCGTTCGAGGTCTGGCGGAGCTCGTCCGCGGCCCGGGTGACCGAGCAGTCGAGCTCCGCGACCGAGACGAAGACCCGCAGCCTGGCCAGGGTGATCCGGGGGTCGGGGCCGCGTCCGCGCTCGTGCTGTGGCACAAGCTGAGCTTGGCACAGCTCAGAAGATTTTGTGTGTCTCACGACAGTGCAAGTTCTGTTGGTACGAAACAAAAGCTGGTCTTGCTCCCGGCCGAGGCCGGCCGGCACGATAGGCGGGTGGACATCCTTGATCCGGAACTTGCGGCCCGCATCGGCGCGCTCGGCGCCGCGGACGCCGACGGCGTAGGGCGCGAGGCGTGCGCCCTGTTCGCCGCCGGGTACGGGCGGCGCGACGCCCGCGATCTCGCCCGAGCCCTGCACTGGCTGCTGCGCGGCAATCCCCTGGCCTGCTCCAGCAGGCAGATCATGGAAGTTCTCGCGAACGGCGCGGGCGGCGCGGGCGGCGGCGCGCTGATCCCCAGCCCGGCGCTTCCGGAGGAGCGACGGCTCGCCGCCGGCACGCTCCCCGCGCCACCCGCGCCATCAGAACTCCCCGCGCCACCCGCGCTTTCGGACGCGCAGTGCGCCGCGCTCGCCGTCGCCCTCGATCTCAGCCACGGCCTGGAGCGGGGCGCGACCCACGCGGACCAGCAGCTGCCGCCCCACGGCGCGACCACGGACCTCGCCGAGCTGCTGGCCCTGGGCCGCCGGCTGGCACTGGCGCTCGAACTGCTGCGCCGGCCGGACTACTTCCTCTCCGAGCTGTACCGGGGCGAGGAGCTCCTGATCGGCTAGGACGGCCGAATCCGCGGGCCGCCGCGGGGCAGGGCGCTACGGGTCAGGGCGCTACGGGCACGAGATCCGCGGCCAGGGACTCCTCGAGATCGCCGCGTTCTCCGGCGGCGACCGCCCGGCTCCCGTAGATCCACACGTAGGCGACGAAACCGGCCCAGGCCAGCGCGCCGATCCCGATCCGGATCGCGGTGGGCAGGGACGAGGGTGTCACGAACGCCTCGATGGCCCCGGAGACGGCGAGCACGACCGCCATCCCCAGGACGATCCCGATCGCGGCCCTCCCCTCGGCGGCCAGCGCCTCCGCCCGGCGCCGAGGCCCCGGAGCGATGATCGCCCAGCCCAGCCGCAGCCCGACCGCGCCGGCCACGAAGACCACGGTGAGCTCCAGCATCCCGTGCGGCAGGATGAGCGAGAAGAACTGCCCGCCCTCCCCGCAGCTGCCCATGTAGCCGCCGACGACGCCCAGGTTCACCGAGTTCAGCAGCAGGACGAGCAGCGTCGGTACGCCGAGCAGCACCCCGAACGCCACCGCCTGCGCCGACACCCAGGCGTTGTTGGTCCAGACCTGACTGGCGAACGACGAGGCCGGGTTCTCGGTGTAGTAGCTGGCGAAGTCCGACCGGCACAGGTCGGCCACCTCGTCGGGCGGGACGAGGTTCGCCCGAGCGTCGGCGTTGTTCATGATCCAGAGCGCGAACGCGAGCGCGACCAGCAGCGACAGCACCGTCGTCGCGATCACCCAGTAACGGCGCGCGTAGACCGCGGCGGGGAACGTGACGGCGAAGAACCGGCCCACGACATGCCAGCCCTGGTCCGGCGCGCCGACGACGGCGGCCCGGCCCCGGGTGACCAGACTCGCCAGATCGTCGACCAGATTCGGGTCGTGGGAACGGCCCCGGATCACCGACAGGTGCGTGGCGGCGCGCTGATACAGCTCGACCAGCTCGTCGAGCTCGTCGGCGGACATCCGCCGTGGTCGGCCGGCCCGGTCGACAAGCTGACCCAGTCGGATCCACTCCGGGCGGTGGACGGCGACGTACGCATCGAGGTCCATAGCAAGGTTTACTCTTGCAGACCGGTCCGCGCCCCGCGTGTGCCGGGCATGATCGGTCGTGACCGGAACGGCGGCAGGCCGCAACGGCGGCGGGTGGGCGCGGGGAGCGGCGGATGAACCAGGTGGTCACGGGTGAGGCCGTCGCCATCGACCTGCGGGTGGCCCGGCTGGGCTCCCGGATGATCGCCGGGTTGATCGACCTCGCCATCCAGGGCTACGCCCTCTACCTGACGGGCATCGCGGCCTTCCTGGTGGTCCAACCGGACAACGAGGCCCTGACAGCCACTCTGTTCCTCGTCATCTACGTGGGGGTGCTCCTCGGGTATCCCGTCGCGTGCGAGACCTTCATGCGGGGCCGCACGGTCGGAAAAATGGTGCTGGGCCTGCGGGTCGTCCGGGACGACGGTGGTCCGATCCGGTTCCGGCACGCGCTCACCAGGGGGCTCGTCGGCGCGGTCGCCGAGCGGCCCGGGCTGCTGCTCGGCCTGCCCGCCGTGATCAGCATGCTCTCCTCCAGCCGATCCAAGCGGCTCGGTGACCTCTTCGCCGGCACCGTCGTCCTGCAGGTGAACGTGCCGCGCACCATCGGCGTGCTCCCCACCGTCCCGCCGCCGCTGGCCGGCTGGGTCACCACCCTCGACCTGACCAGCGTGGACGACGAGCTCGCCGTGCGCGCCCGCCGTTTCCTGACCCGGGCCCACGAGCTCTCCGACGATTCACGGGAACGGATCGGCGGCCCCCTGCTGCGCGAGATCCGCGCCGCGGTGACACCGCAGCCCCCTCCGGACGCACCCGGCTGGGCCGTTTTGTCCGCCGTGCTCGCCGAGCGAACCCGCCGCGCGTACGGACGGCTGACCGCGGGCCGGCGGCCCCCGGCCGGCGCGACCGGACATCCGCCCTGGGGACCGGCAGGCCGGTCCCCCGGCGGGCCGTATACCGAGCCGGCGGGCTACCCGCCCTTCCCCGCCGTGCCCTACCCGAGCGCCCCGTATCCGGCCGGGGCCTTCCCCGCCGCCCCGCACCCGTCGACCGTCATACCGGCACCTCCCACGGACCCGAGGTAGGGGAGCCCCGGTCCAGATGCGGCGGTGGCGGGGCCGTTCGGCCCGGTGGGCGGAGCGTTCCGGGATCACGGTAGGGCGGAACGGGTGACACCGGTGGGCGCGGAGGGTGACGCGGGTGGGTGAGCACAGCGGCGGCGTGGGGTGACGCGGGCCGGCTGGGCGCGGCTCGACCCGCTCGTCTAGCGTTCCTGGAAGTGGGATCCACCGGGGTGGACCGTGACGAACCGGATCCGTTACCCCGGGGCCGCGTGGCGGTGCTCATCCGATGACCTTTCCGGGTCGGATGAGCGACCTTGCGCGGCGTCACGCATGCTTGACGGGTCCGGCAGGGCAGGGCTCCGGCACGCACGGCCGGGCCTCGAGGGTTGGGGGTGACAGCGACGGTACAGGGACAGGAGTCGGCATCCCCGGTCCGCGGTGACGCCGCGTCCGGTCGGGCCGGACGCAGAAGAGGCCCGCAGGTCCGCACGGCGGGCCGGCCGGGGGCAGGTGCCACCCAACCGGACGAGACGGGTGGTCCCGCCGGGCGGTCCCGTGGTGGGTCGAACGGTTCCGGGCGGCTCGGGCGGGCCCTGCCGCGTCCACCGGGCACCCGTTCACGCGGCGCACCCGCGCCACTCGGCGGCGCCGACGACCTGCCGTTCGGGCCACCGACTGGCGGAGTTCGCCGGCCGGTCGACCGGCGGCGGCACCTCACCCGGATCGGCCTCATCGTCACCGCCATGGGCGTCACGGTCGGGCTCATGGCGCTGCCGTTCCTGAGCGCCGCGGGGCTGTTCGCGAAGGCGTCCGCCGACCACTTCCTCGAGCTCCCCTCGGACCTCGTGACCCCGCCGCTTCCGCAGAGATCCACGATCCTGGCGGCGGACGGATCCGTGATCGCCACGCTGACCGGGGCGGAGGACCGACAGGTCGTCCAGGGTGACCAGATCCCGAAGATCATGCGCGAGGCGATCGTCGCGATCGAGGACGCCCGCTTCTACTCCCACAACGGCGTCGACCCGCAGGGGGTGTTGCGGGCCGCGGCCCGCAACAGCGAGGCCGGCTCCACCACCCAGGGCGGCTCCACGCTGACCCAGCAGTACGTGAAGAACGTGCTGCTGCAGGACGCCACCACGCCCGAGGAGCGCGACGCGGTCGCCGGCGACTCGCTCGACCGCAAGCTGCGCGAGCTGCGCTACGCCGTCGCGATCGAGCAGCGGTTCAGCAAGGACGAGATCCTCACCCGGTACCTGAACATCGCCTACTTCGGCGACGGCGCGTACGGCGTGGGGACGGCGGCCGAGCACTACTTCGGCGTTCCGATCTCCCAGGTCAGCCTCGAGCAGGCCGCCCTGCTCGCCGGGCTCGTCCAGAGCCCGTCGCGCTACGACCCGGTGAACCACCCGCAGGCCGCGCTCGAGCGCCGGAACATGGTGCTCACCCGGATGGCCGACGAGAGCTACGTCAGCCGCACCCAGGCGGACGCCGCCCGGCAGATGCCGATCAACGTCCTCACCGACCAGCCGACCACGCAGGACTCCTGCGAGACCTCGTCGGCGCCGTTCTTCTGCGACTACATCCGGACCCAGCTGAGTGCCAACCCCGCGTTGGGCGCCACCAAGGAGGAGCGTGACCGGCGGATCCACGAGGGTGGCCTCGTCGTCAAGACCACGCTGAACCCGCAGGTGCAGCAGGCGGCGCAGATGGCCGTCAACTCCACCGTCCCACCGGACAACCGGGTGTCCGCGACCGAGGTCGTCATCCAGCCGGGCACCGGCGCGATCCTCGGGATGGCGGTCAACCGCGTCTACGGGACCGACGAGGCGGCGAACCAGACGAAGGTTCCGCTGCCGACCAAGGACACGTTCCAGCCCGGGTCGACCTTCAAGACGTTCACCGTGGCGGCCGCGCTCGAACAGGGCTACGGCGTGAACACGGCGTGGTACTCCCCCGCCTGCTACTCGACCGACGCGTTCCCGCTCGACCGCGGCGAGGGCGACTGCCCCAAGGGCTACCAGAACTCCGACCCGGCCGAGGCCGGCATCTACCGGATGGACGACGCGACCTGGGACTCGGTCAACACCTACTTCATCCAGCTCGAGGAGAAGGTCGGGGTGCCGGCGGTCGTCGAGATGGCGACCCGGCTCGGCGTGTCCGCCGACCACCTCAAGGACATCCCGGCCACCAAGGGTGACGTCACCATCGGCGGCGAGTACGTGAGCCCGATGGACATGGCGCTCGCCTACTCCACGCTGGCGGCCGGCGGCATCCGCTGTGAGCCGCGCTTCGCCACCTCGGTGGTCGACTCCGGCGGGCAGCAGATCGACGTGGGCAACGCGCCGAAGTGCGAGCGGGTGTTGGCCCAGGGCGTCGCGGACACCACGACGAGCATCCTGGCCGGCGTGCTGACCAGGGGCACCGGTGGCAATGCCCGGTTCGACCACCCCGCCGCGGGCAAGACCGGCACCAACGACGGCTTCTCCAGCGCCTGGTTCGTCGGCTACACCCCGCAGATCGCGGCGGCGGTGGCGGTGGGCGACCCGAACGGCGCGGTCGCGCACCCGCTGCGCAACGTCGTCGTGAACGGCCGCACCTGGCCGCACGTGTTCGGTGGCGACCTGCCCGCGATCATCTGGGGCGCCTCGATGCGGGGCGCGCTGGCCGGGCAGCCCGTGCAGGCCCTGCCCGCCGCGGACCCGGCCGTGGCCCGCGGGACCAAGGGCGGCCGGCTCATGAACACCCCACCACCCGCACCGACCCCGACGCTGCCGAACCTGGGCGATCTGCTGCCGGGCGCGGGCACCGGCCAGACCCCGGGGCTGCCGGGAGTCGGGCAGGGCGGTGGTCAGGGCCAGGGCCAGGGCCAGGGCCAAGGCCAGATCATCGTGCCGCAGGCCAACCAGGGCGCCGGCCAGGGGCAGCAGCAGGGCCGGGGCGGCCGCAACAACCAGGGCCGTTGACCGGCCGGCCCGGGTCCCGCGCGGCAACGCCGCCGACGGGTCCCGGGCCGGGTGGCCCCCGGGTGGCCCATCCGGGAAAACCGGTGGCGGCGGATCCGCCGGAACGGGACAGTGGAGCCACCGGGGCGTCGGCTGGCGCCGGCGGAGATCGGCTCAGATCGGCTGAGGTCGGCGGGTATCGGCTGACGTCGGCGTAACCGGGATAGGGGCACGCGGCGCGGGGGCGGTGACGGTGACGTGACCGAGGAGCTACCAGGCGGTCCGGTCGCGTCCCTGCTCGCGGCCGGGCACCCGGAGCGGGTGTGGGAGCTGCTCCCGAAGCTGACCTTCGGTGACGCGCTGCGGGCGGTCTCCCTCCTGCACCGAACCGGATGGCGCCCCGACCACCGGGTCTCCGGTCAGGGCGCCGGGTCAGGCGGCACGGGAGACGCCGGCGACACTGGAGAAGCGGGAGACGCCCACGCGAGGCGGAGCGCGGCGCTGTTCGACCTGCTGGTGCACACGAACGAGCAGGTGCGCCCTGGCCCGGGCGGCCGAGGCGCGTCCTTCGCCCCCCGGTTCCCACCCGTCGCCCGCGGGCTGACCGGGCTCGGGATCGCCACCGCGGCGCAACCGTCGCTGGCGCCGGACACCGGCCTGCTCGCCCTCGTCCACCGGGACGGCTCGTTCCGGGTCGACCACCTGTCGATCTGGGATCCGTGGAGCTGCCGGCGGGTGTGGTGGCATCCGCTGCCCCGTGGGTTCGGCGGCGGCCGGTTCACCCGCCTGCTGTTCGCCGCCGACGGCCAGATCTTCGCCTGCCACCGGCCAGACCGCTTCCCCCGCGAGCCCGAGCGCCTGCTCGTGTTCGGCTACGACGCCGGCTCACTGGTCGTCCGCGAGCTGGACTCCACCCCGATGGGCTTCTACGCGCTGGCGCCCATGCCCGACGAGGCGGTCTGCGCGGTGCGCGCGGACGGTGAGCTGACGGTGTGGCCGGCGGCGGCGGACGCCGGGCCCGCTCTCCGCCGGCCGCCGGCCGTCCAGCTGCCCGTACCGACCGGCCACGAGCTGGACGTCGGGCTGCGCCCCGACGCCAACCTGGCCGTCTCCGCGGACGGCGAACGGATCTGTCTGGTCACCCGGCAGCGCCCCGGGACGCTGCGCCAGATCACCGTCGCCGATCGCCGGACGGGTAAGGAACTCGCCGCCACCACGCTCGGGTCCTCGGTGTCGGAGATCTCCTTCCTTCCCGACGGCGCGACGGCCGCGTTCCGCGCGGGGAGCACCGTGTCGTTCCTCGGTGGGAGCCTGCCTGCGGCGGACTGGTCCGTCGGGCCCGCCCAGCGCGTGCTCTTCCTCCCGGACGGCGAGCACGCGCTGGTCGCGCACGCGAGCGGCTCGATCGAGGTCCACACCTGGCCGGACCGCGCGCTGGTCGGCTCCCTCAGCGGGCCCGAGTTCCTGATCACGCTGGCTGTCCCACCCGCCGGGGACCGGCTGGTGGCCCTCGGCGAGCGGGGGCGGGTGCAGACCGCCGCCTGGGACAGCGCGGTGCTGCGCCTGTTGCACCGACCACTCGACGAGGCCGCCCCGCAGGCGCCGGCCCTCGTCCGGGCGATGTCCACCCAGGCGGCCGGGGACCGCTGGGAGCCCCACCTGCGGGCGCTGGCGGCGATCCTCGAGCACCGGCCCCGACCGGGCCGGCGAGAATATTAGTCGCCGGTCGGCCGATAACGGGCCACCGAACGGCGAAACATTGATTTCGGAACTACCCTCGATTCATGACCAAAGTAGAGCGCGGTGCGCGCCATGGCCTGATTACCGATCCGCCCTGCCGTTCCCAGATTCTGGAGGCGTGGCAGGCCGCCGGACTTGAATCCGGCAAGTTCTTCCCGCACACGGAAGCCGGAATACGGGACCCACTGGCCCCGGACGACATCCCCAGCAGCCAACCACCCGCGGACGGGAGAATCGCCAGTGCGGGCCACGATTTCGCCGCCATACTGGACGATCCCGGCCGCAACTGGACGAAGCACCCGGTGCGGGCGGGGCAGAACCTGACCGTCACCTGGCATTATCACGCGGCACACCGAACCCGACGCTGGAACTATTTCATCACCCGGGAAGGGTGGGATCCGAATACCCCGCTCACCCGGGCCCAGTTCGAATCAGAACCCTTCTACCGGGTCGAGAACTCGGCGCAGCCCTACTGGTCGAGTGACGAGCTCATCCCGCCCGACCCGACCATGCACACGTTGCCGCTGCCGGCCCGTCGCGGGTATCACGCGATCCTGGCCGTCTGGGAGGTGGCCGACACCGGAAACGCGTTCTATCAGGTCATGGACCTCAGTTTCACCTGATCACCACCTGCCCTGACCGGGGAGCCCCACCGGACCACCCGCCGGACCACCCGCCGGCCGCAGCCCGCACGGCCGGCCCGGTTCCGCGGGACGCCCGACGGGGCACGCCGGCCGGCCGCGTCACCCGACCCGGCCCGGCCGGGCCCGTTCCCACGATCCCGCGGCCGGCGTCTCAGCGGACTGTGCGTTTTCTAGTGCCGCATCCGTGAAGGTTTGCCCGTTGTGAGGGCGCGCCGGGTCGGGTCCCGCAGAGGCCTGGCTGTCCGGCTGATGATCTGTGGTGTGGCGGAACGGGTGCGGGTCCGGGAGATCGATCCGGACGAGGGGCAGCGGCTGTTGCGGATCGTGCGCCGTTCGTCGGGGTCGGTGGTGACGTGGCGGCGGGCGCAGATGATCCTGCTCTCCGCGCAGGCCATGACCCCAGGCAAGATCGCGGAGGTGACGTTCACGTCCGAGGACCGGGTCCGCGACGTGATCCACAAC
>NZ_KB891257.1 GCF_000373365.1 Parafrankia discariae | reverse complement strand
CCTATCTGTACCGGGCCGTCGACCAGTTCGGCCAGGTCATCGACGTGCTGGCCTCCGAGAAGCGGGATCTCGCCGCGGCCCGCCGGTTCTTTACCCGTGCACTGTCCCACGGCCGGCGGCCCGTCGAGGTGACCACCGACCGGGCCGCCTCCTACCCACGAGTCCTCGACGAACAGCTCCCCGCCGCTCATCACGTCGACGACCAGTACGCGAACAATCCGATCGAGGCCGACCACGGCCGGTTCAAGGCACGACTACGGCCGATGCGCGGCCTGAAAGGCCTCCGCTCCGCACAGATCGTCGGCTCCGGGCACGCGTTCGTGCAGAACATCCGCCGCGGCCACTACGAACTGGGCGTCGATGCCGACCTCCGGAACCGGCTGACGGCTGCCTTCACCGAGCTCACCCTGGCCATCTGACCGCCCGCCCGAGACGGCTCCACCACGCCCCGCCTCCACCCAATGCAACGGCGCCCAACCAGGACCCCATCCGGCTCGGTCAGGTTCTCCACCACATACGACTGGACGACGTCACGCATCGCGTGGGCGTCCCAGGCGTACTCGTTCAACAAACGCTGCATCTTCTGCGGCCCGGCCTCACGGGGAACTCCGCGAGCGTCCACCCGTTCTTCCGTTCCGTCCGAGACAACAACCCTGCCACATGGGCCCGCGCCTGCGTACGCGGCTGATCAGACCGGAAACAGTCCGCCACCCGGCCGAATAGCTCCTCCAGCCCCGCCTCCCACACCGCCACGTCCATCCCGGATACGCTACGTGCCGCGGCCGCCGCGGCTTCTTCTTTTGTTCTCACAGACTACGGAGAATCACGCGGTGGCCGCCCCACGCCACACGCCACGCCGCATCCGCGAAGAGAGACCACACTGCGATCACTGGGGCTGTAGTACTTGGTTGCCCCGAGCCTGGGTCTGGAGGGGCGGCCACGACCAGTGAGGGCCGTGCCGTCGCGATCGAGGCTTTTCCGAGCGCCTGGACCGGTGGTGAATCCCGTTCCGCGCGTGGCCGACCGGCCAGATGTCGGATGTGCACGGTACGACCCGAAAATATTTGGCAAGCGTGCCGCCAGTTTTCCCAACTATCGACCTCCATGACACATCTGACAGTCAAACTGTATCTACCGGAGATCTGGGACGCACCCAGGTGCGGGCAGCGGCGAGATGGGATCCCGCGCATCCCGAAATCTAATCTTGCAAACGAGTTCGCGATCCTGGCCGAGTGGGCGCTGGACATGCGACCGATATCACGCCATGGTTACTGGAATCCCGAAGCAATCAGACGATCGTCGAGGGGTGTGCGCGCTGCTTGACATGTGGGGCAGTCACCTCCCGTTAAGGTCGATACGCCGAAAAAGAGGCTGCCATGCCGTTATCCCTGCGTCCGAATCTGACGACAGCCGGGTTAAAATCCAGAAGTTGGACAACGGTGGTCGCTGTATCGCGAAAGTCGGGTAGCCGTGCGCGTGGAACCTGCTACGGCGCGTCTCTGAAGGCTGCGCGGAGGCTGAAATATGCTGTACCGGTACTGTTTCTTGTGCCGGTGGCGGCGTGTTTCGGGACAGGTGGAGAACAAGCCGCGGGGGCCGAGAGCTGCAACGTGCCCGGGGTCACTGGGAATGAGGTGAAGATCGGTTTCGTCTATCCGGACACCGGAGTCGATGCCGAGGCCTTCTCCGCGGCGCGAGCTGGTTTGGAGGGACGCATTGGCCTGGCCAACGAGGGTGGTGGGATCAACGGTAGGAAGATTGTTTATGAATGGCGTAATGACGAGATGTCGGCCGAGATGAACCGGGGTGTCGTCCGAGACCTCGTCGAGAACGTGGGCGTCGTGGGCCTGGTGACTGCCAGCGTCACGATGACGGGGTCGGCCTCCTACCTGGCTGAGCAGCGTGTTCCTGTCACGGGTATGGACGCTGAGCCGGTCTGGTCGCAATACGACAACATGTTCACGTTCGCGCGTATGAGTAGCGGCGCGGTCGACACCTGGGGCCGGTACATCCAGATAAACGGCGGGACCCGGGCCCTGATCGTCATTCCGAACAACCTCGACTCCGCGGCGGCCTACGCGGACCGCCTCGTTCGCGGCATACAGGCGGTCGGTGTCACCCACGTGGGCACCGTCGAGTACGCGGCGGCCACGGACAGCCCGCAGCGGATCGCAGCGATGCTGAGCGCTTCGAGAGCAGACGTCCTGATCGGGGTCATAGACCCGCCCGCGCTCGCCGAGATCCTCGGCGCGACACGGAGCGGCGGCGTGCCTCTCAAGGTCACACTTTCCGCTGCCGGATACGACGCCGCGCTGCTGGAGCGGTTCGGGCCGGAGTTGGCGGGTACCTCGATCATGCTTTATTTCACGCCGTTGGAGGCGGGCGGGCCGGCGGTCGCACGGTACATGACCGCGATCGCCCGCTACGCTCCACAGGTCAGATTTCCGGAGCAGGAGTTCGCGATCCGTTCCTACATCCAGACCGATATGTTCCTGAGCGCACTGCAGGCCGCCGGTCGCTGCCCCACCCGCGAGGCCATCATCGAAGCGCTGACCGCGATGAAGGGCTATGACGCGGGCGGCCTGATCAAACCGATCGATCTCGGTGCGCACGACGGTCGACCGCAAAGCTGCCTCAACTTCGTCCGGGTCAACGAAACGGGGACCGCGTTCGACCTCGCGGCAAAGGAGCTCTGTGGAAACGTGGTTCCCACTCGGTAGCTCGGTCAGCGGCCGATCGGGGCCGCACCCTTGGCTGGTACCTCGCCGGCCGGCTCGTCGCGGGCCAGGGGAACCAGGTCGTGGCGGTGGCGTTCCTGGAGTCTGGGCAGTACTTCCGCCCGTAGCCAACGCGCGAAATGATCGGATGACGTGTGCGCGATGAAGGCGGCTTCATCGACGTATTCCTCATAGATCGCGAAGACGGTGGCGTCGGCTGGCGATCGACAGACGTTGTATGCGAGATTTCCGGGTTCGGCTCGGCTGGGTGCGGTCATGCGTCCGAGGGATCCGGCGACCTGATCCTCGGCACCCGGAAGGGCTCGGTAGTGTGCGATTACCACGAATGTCATGGGGACTCCGGTCGTGAGTTCCGCAATGGTCCTGACCATTATGGCGTCGGTTGGCCGCGGACACGGCCGAGGATCAGGCGGTCGTTCGTACATCTAAGCTTGCGGCTTTTTGTGGTTCAGGGTGCTGAGCTGACCTCCTACGATCGGGTTGATTGCTTCGGGGGCCGGTCGGCCCAGTTCGATGATTCGAAAGGACGGTCGGTAGCTGATGCGACCAAAGGCGGTGCCGCGGCTCGTTGACGGGCAGTGGCGGATGCCTGCCGAGGACGCCTGCATCGACGTCGTCGATCCGGCGGACGTGCGTAGGATCGTCGGCCGGGTGCCGGCGATGTCGGCTGGCGAGATCACCGAGTTGTATGACGCGGCAGCGAAGGGTGCACAGCGGTGGCGCGCCACCCCGCTGCTCGAGCGGGCTCGGGTGCTGGTCGACGCGGCGGCTGATCTGCGCAGGCGTCGGGACGAGATCGCTGCGGACCTGGTCGCCGAGATGGGCAAGACACGCGCCGAGGCCACGGTCGAGGTCGTCAAGTCCGCGGACTTCTTCGACTACTACGCGAGCCTGGCGAGGCAGCCGTACGGGCAGCTCATCGCGGACGGGCGCCCGGGCACCCAGACGAGTGTGCGCAACGAGCCGCTCGGGGTCGTATGTCTGATCACTCCGTGGAACGACCCGTTGCTGACACCGGCCCGTAAGGCCGCCCCCGCGCTGATCGCCGGCAACGCCGTGGTGCTGAAGCCCGCGTCGGAGACGCCGCTGGTGGCCGTCCACCTTGCCCGATCGCTGCACGACGCGGGCCTTCCGGCGGGAGTGCTCGGGCTTGCCGTCGGCCGCATCTCCGTGATCGAGGCGGCCCTCCTCGACGACCCGCGACTGGCCGCGGTGTCGTTCACCGGCAGCACGGCGATCGGGCGCGTCCTCAGGCGACGCTTGGCTGATCGGAATGTGCGGGTGCAGGCCGAGCTGGGCGGCAAGAACGCTTCCGTGGTGCTGGCGGACGCCGACCTGGACCTCGCGGTGTCGACGGTCGCCGCCGCGTCGTTCGGGCAGACCGGCCAGCGCTGCACTGCTACCAGCCGTGTCGTGGTCGACAGGAAGATCGCGGACGAGTTCGTGGCCGCTCTGGTGAACGCGGCGGCCGCGGTCCGCCTGGGCGCCGGCGATGATCCCGCGTCGACGATGGGTCCGCTGGTGAGCCGCCGTCACCAGGTCGACGTGTTGGCGCACGTCGAGCGGGCCAGGTCGCAGGGAGCCACAATCGCCTTCGGCGGGGCCGCGCCGTCCGACGAACCGCTGTCCCACGGCTGCTTCGTCACCCCGACGGTTGTCACCGATGTGGACCCGTCGATGAGCATCTGGCGTGACGAGGTGTTCGGACCGGTGGTGGCGGTGCGTGTGGTGGACGGATTCGATGAGGCGGTCCGGGCTGTCAACGACTCCGCCTACGGCCTGGCGGCTTCGGTGTTCACCCGCGATCTGGCCCAGTCGTACGCGTTCGTGGACCGGGTGGACACGGGCCAGGTGTCGGTCAACCTGCCGACCTCGGGTTGGGACGTGCACATGCCGTTCGGCGGCTTCGGGGATTCGGGCGGGTCGACGGTCAAGGAGCAGGGCCTGGAGGGCCTGCGCTTCTACTCCAGGGTCAAGACCGTCGCGATCCGTTTCGACACCACGTCATGACCGGGGTGTCGAGGCACCGGGTGGGTGTGGTCGGAGCCGGTCTGGTCGGTCTCTCGATCGGCCGGCGGCTCGCTCAGCTCGGCAACGACGTCACCGTGTTCGAGAAGGAAGACGATCTGGCCACCCATCAGTCCGGGCACAACTCGGGTGTCGTCCACGCGGGGCTCTACTACCAACCGGGGTCGTTGAAGGCGACGCTGTGCCGGCGAGGGGTGGAACTGCTCCGCGAGTTCTGCGGCGAACACGAGCTTGAGTTTCGGGAGATCGGTAAGGTCGTGGTGGCCCGCAACGCGGAGGAGATGCTGCGGCTACGCGACATCGAGACCCGTGCGCACCGCAATGGGGTGCCCAGGGTCCGCTGGCTCGACTCCGTCGCGCTGCGGGAACTGGAGCCGAACGTCACCGGGCTGGCCGCCCTGCACTCGCCGACCACCGCCATCGTCGACTACCGGGCGATCGCCCGGGCCATGGCTGATGACATCGTCGCGGCCGGTGGGCGCCTGGTCCTCGGCGCGGCGGTCACCGCCCTCGCGCCGAGTGGCGCGGACGGGATCGCCGTCCAGGCCGGGGAGCACCGCCACCGGCTGGACCGGGTCGTGGTGTGCGCCGGGCTCCAGTCCGACACCGTCGCGCGGCTTGCCGGTGACGAGGCCGGGCCCGCGATCGTGCCGTTTCGCGGCGAGTACTACCGGCTTGTTCCCGAGCGGGCCGGTCTCGTCCGCGGCCTGGTGTATCCGGTCCCGGATCCGGCCTATCCCTTTCTCGGCGTGCACCTCACCCCGCGTGTCGACGGCAGCGTCGACATCGGCCCGAACGCCGTGCTGGCGATGGCACGGGAAGGTTACCGGCGCCGGGACGTGAGCCTGCGCGATATCGGTGGCGTGCTGCGATGGCCGGGCGCCCGGAAGCTGTTCCGCCAGCACTGGCGCGCCGGCGTCCATGAGATGCGCGGTTCCCTGTCCACCCGCGTGTTCGTCTCGGCCGCCCGCGAATACGTGCCCCAGCTGCGGGTCCGGGACGTCGTCCGGGCCCCCGCGGGGGTGCGTGCGCAGGCTGTCGACGCCGAGGGCACTCTCGTCGACGACTTCCGGATCAGCCATCTCGGACCGGTGATCGCGATCCGGAACGCTCCGTCGCCGGCCGCGACCTCCTCGCTCGCCATCGCCGAGCATGTCGTCGACCGTATGGCCGCCCACCAGGCCTCCTGAATTCTTTCCTGTATTCCTCTGTCCCAGTACCTACTCCGAAATGAGGACCGCCGACATGTTCATCGTCGACTCACAGATCCACATCTGGCGGGACGAGACGCCCGACCGGCCGTGGATCCCCGGCGCGCGTGAGCGGATCCGACTCAACGGGCACCGCGAGGAGGCGTTCAGCTACGAAGAGGCGCTCAGGCTGATGGACGCGGCCGGCGTCGACCGTGCGCTGATCCTGCCACCGTCCTGGGAGGGCGACCGCATCGACTACGCCCTCGAGGCATGCGAAACGCATCCGGAACGTTTCGGAATCATGGCGCGGATTCCGCAGAACAAGCCGGCCGAAGGCGCGGCGATGATGCGTGACTTCGTACAGAACCCACACATCAAGGGCACCCGGCTGACCTTTCACCGCCCCATCGACCGCAACTGGATGATCGACGGGACGAACGACTGGTACTGGCCCCTCGCCGAGGAACTCGGAATCCGGACGATGGTGCACGCGCCGATCTGGAAGACCGAGCTGGGCGCGATCGCGGCCAGGTACCCCGAGCTGCGCATCATCATCGACCATATGGGAATCATGGCGCGGTGTGTCGACGACGCCATCGGCTACTGGGTCAAGGAGACCGCGGACCTGCACAAGCACCCGAACATTTACGTGAAGGTCTCGGCGATCCCGGGCTACTCGACCCAGCCGTTCCCGAACCTGAACCTCGCGAAGTACGTCCGGGAGATGGTCGACGCGATGGGGCCGCAGCGCTGCTTCTGGGGCACGGACCTCACCCGACTGATGGGCCACGGGCTGACCTACGAGGACACGATCTCGCAGTTCACCGAAAGCTTCGGCTTCACCGCCGAAGAACTTGAGTGGATCATGGGGCGGGGTATCTCCGAGTGCCTTGGCTGGCCGGCCCCGGTTGCCGCGGAGACCACGCCATGACCGACCGCATCGACGGCGGCGAGGCGATCATCGAAGCCTGCCGAAGCCTCGGGGTCGATGTCATCTTCTCCTCGCCAGGGTCGGAGTGGGCGCCCGTCTGGGAGGCGCTGGCGCGGCAGGCGAGGGACGGGACGGACGGTCCGCGCTACCTCGACCTCATGCACGAGACACTGGCCGTGGCGATGGCCACCGGATACGGGCTGGTAACCGGGCGACCCCAGCTGGTCCTGCTGCATGCGGTGCCAGGGCTGCTCCAGGGCGCCTGCGGCATTCACGGGGCCCTGCTCGCCAATGTCGGAATGGTCGTCTGCTCGGCCGAATCGCTCACCTATGGAGAGGGCGAGACCGACCCGGGTTCCCAGTGGTACCGGAACCTGTCGATCGTCGGCGGTCCCCAGGCGGTGGCCGCACCGTTCGTCAAGTGGTCCACACAGGTCGGCACCGCCTCCACGCTCTACGGTTCGGTCGTCCGCGCCGCCGAGATCGCCCGCCGGGCCCCCGCCGGCCCCGTCTACCTCAACGTGCCGGTCGAAGTGCTCCTCGAACCCTGGACTCCCACGCCGACGGCGGTCCGGCCCGTGGCACCTCCCGGCCGCCGGGTCAGCGCGGACGAGGAACTTGAGGAGGCAGCGCGTCGACTCATCGCCGCCGAACGTCCCGTCATCGTCACAGAGTCGGCCGGCCGGCATCCGGACGGATTCGCCGCGCTGGTGGATCTCGCCGAGCAGCTGTCCGTCCCGGTGATCGAACCGCAGTCGGCGGTGTGCAGCAACTTCCCACGTACCCACGACCTACACGCCGGCGGCGACGGAACCACGCTCTTCGCCGACGCGGATCTGATCGTGCTGGTCTGCTGCCGAGCACCGTGGTACCCGCCCAGCAACCGCCCGGCCGACACCGGCGTGCTGGTGATCGACGACGTACCGCACCGCCCGTACGTCGACTACCAGATCCTCGGCGCCGACCAGTACCTGGAGGGCGACGTCGGTCCGACGCTGCGGGCACTCGCCTCCAAAATCAAGGCGGTCGGGGTCGACGAGCAGCGGGTTTCCGACCGTCAGACCGAGATCGCCGCGAGGGTGCCGGTGCGGGCCACGGTGCCGGTGCGGGCCGCCCTCCCTGGAGACACGCTGGACGCGGCGCTCGTCGTCGAGCAGCTACGCGATCTACTTGATCCGCGGGCGGCTGTCGTCGACGAGACGATCACGCACAGCCGGATCGTCGCCGAACATCTTCGCGCGGAGGAACCCGGTCGGTACAGCTACGTCCAGGGTGGGCTGGGCCAGGGCCTCGGCGTGGCGCTCGGGGTCAAGCTGGCGGACCCGGACCGCGAGGTCGCGCTCACCATCGGTGATGGTTCACTGCTGTACAACCCGGTGGTCCAGTCCCTCGCCGCGTCGCGCAACCTGGGCCTGCCGCTACTGATCGTCGTCTTCAACAACCGGCAGTACCGTTCGATGAAGCTGAATCACCTGCGCTTCTATCCGGACGGTGCCGCGGTCGCGGGGGACGACTTCCGCGGCGTCAACCTTTCCGACCAGCCTGACCTGGCGGAACTGGTCGTGCCCTTCGGGATGGTCGGCCTCACCGTCACCCGGGCCGACGAGCTGCGCCCCGCGCTCGAGCATGCGCTCGCCAGCGTGAACGCCGGAGTCACCGCGCTCGTCGATGTCCAGCTTTCCCGCTAGCTCCCGCCGCCGCCCCCTCTCACGGAGGTTAGCAATGCCCGCTCCTCGCACAGCCGTGCCGGACAAAACACTGCGCACCCTGGTCAGCGACATCTTCGTCGCGGCGGGAACCAGCCGCGAGCACGCCGACACGGTCTCGGACGTGTTGGTCTGGGCGAACCTGCGTGGTGTCGATTCCCACGGAGTTTCCCGCGTGCCGCGCTATCTGGAACTGTTCGACAAGGGCGAGGCGAATCCCCGGCCCGAGATCGTCGTCGAGGAGCTGCGGTCCGCCCTCGCGGTGATCGACGCGGATGCCGCGCCTGGTCCGGTGGCGCTGTCGCTGGCGATGCACCAGGCGGTGAGCATGGCGCGGTCGAGTGGCGTGGCTTGGGTTGCCGTCCGTGGCACGGTGCACACCGGTGCGATCGGGTACTACACCGAGTGTGCTGCGCAGTACGGCATGGCAGGCCTCGGCATTGTGGCCGGCGTACCTAACATGGCCTACACCGGCAGCCCTGTCGCCGGGGTGGCGACCAGCCCGCTGTCCGTGGCAGTGCCCGCGGGCCGGCACCCTATCGTTCTGCTGGACATGGCGACCGCCGTCATCGCGCTGGGCCGGATCGCTCAGCACAAGGCCAGTGGCCGCCCACTACCCGAAGGCGCAGCGCTCTCGAAGGACGGTCGACCGACGGTTGACCCTGCCGAGGCGGCGATTCCCCTCTCGATGGGTGGTGCCAAGGGAGCCGGGATGTCCCTGGTCTTCGAGCTGTTGGCCAGCGGCCTGACGGCCAATCCGATCGTCAGTAGTTTCCACAGCGGAAAGCCCGAGGGCCGACGGCATCGCCAGAACGCGGTGTTGCTTGCGGTCGACATTTCCGCGTTCACTCCTGTCGACCAGTTCCGGGCGGTGGTCGACGACACTGTGGACGCGATCAAGCAGCTGCCGGCGAGCGATCCTTCGCAGGAGATCCTCATACCGGGAGAGCGGGGCGCACGCACCTTCGCCGACCGTCTCACCACCGGCATCCCGTTGCCCGTCCCACTGGTCAGGAAGCTGTGTGAGCAGGCCAGCGCGCTCGGTGCACCGGTTCCGGAGGGCCTGCTTTCTGAGTGACCGGGGAGGTCCCCGCGGAACTGGGCACGGCGATGCGGGCGCGCCGTGGCCGGGTCCGCGTATCCCTGGTGACGGTGTAGCCCAGGTGACTTACTGAGACGGGTGCGGTCCTTCGTGGGGACCTCGCGCCGTTGCGAGGTCGGAGCGGGTTCAGTCCTGGACCATCCGGTCGTCGTCGGTCAGGTGCTCGACAGTGCGACCGGTGGCCACAAAGGTACGGGTCACGTAGGCCGAGTCGTAAACCCACAAGATTGTCATCGGAACATCGCCGATGTTGCGGAACAGGTGGGGGATACCGGCCTCGACATACGTGGTATCGTAGGGATCAAGCTCCGTGCAGCTACCGTCGATCTCGACCTCTGCGGTGCCACTCAGCAACGTCACGTGCTCGACGCAGTTGTGGGTGTGTAGGGGCGCTCCGGTGCCGACCGGATACGTGCTGATACCCGTGGTGATAGTAATCCGTTCGCGGGCACTGGCGCGGGTGATAAGTGGTAGCGTTCGGACGCTGCCACCCCGGTCGAGCGGGACGACCTGGCTGAGCTTGATAATAGTCATGACGACTCCTCGATGTCCACCGGCAGATCGGTGCGTTCTCGACTGAGGTTAGATGGGTCGACCACGACGCGTGCTCACGGATCCCGAATCCTAATCTTGCGAGCGAGTTCCCGATTGGTCATCCGCAGACTCTGGACATGGCCTCGGGATTTCAGCATTGTTACCACGGTCAGCCGACCATCTGACAGCTTCCCCGAGGAGGACATCAGTGCGACTCGCTCCGCTCGAACAACTTTCACCACGTCAGGCCGAGATCAGCGAACGTATCACTAGCCGTCGCGGCGGTACCCGTGGCCCATTCCTGGTGTGGCTACGCAGTCCCGAGCTGTGCGAGCGAGTCGAGGCACTCGGTGCGTTCTGCCGATTTGAGTCCGCGCTGCCGTTGAGGCTCCGGGAACTCAGCCTGCTGATCGCCTCACGGCACTTCGACGCACAATACTCCTGGAACGCGCACATCGAGAAGGCCGTGGACGCCGGCGTGGCGCGTGAGGGCCTGGAGCGGCTGGCGCGGCGGGAGGATCCCGGCTTCGTGGACGACGAGGAGCAGTTGCTCTACCGCTTCGCGACCGAGATCCTCGAGGACCACTTCGTGAGTGACGAGACCTTCGCCGCCGGGCTGGCAACCTTCGGTGATCAGGGGCTCGTAGACCTGATCGGCAGCCTGGGGAACTTCTCAATGCTCGCCATGCTGCTCAACACGTTCCAGGTGGATCTGCAGCCGGGCCGTCCCGAGCCGTTCCCGGACATCCACGGTTTCACCCGGGTAGAGTCGGCCGGCCACCACGGGGGCCGGACGGAACCGGTATGAACATCGCGTCGTCCTCAGCCGGTGACCGGATCGGACCGGCCCCGGCGGTCCGATCCACACAGGCCGCCGGCGGGCCAGCCAATGGCGGAGGGCCGGGCCGACGTCACGAGATCGGCCTGTTCGGCGCCAGGTTCGCCGTGGTAGGGGTCTGGCTCCTCCTGGCGGTTATCTACGGGATTGCCGTCCCCGAGACCTTCCTGACCTCCGGAACGTTCCAGACGATATTCGGCAGTCAGCAGGCGCTGGTCTTCCTGACCGCCGCACTGCTGTGCACGATCTGCGTCGGAGAGTTCGTCGACCTCTCCGTCGCCTCCGTCTTCGGCCTGGCTGCGATCCTGGTACCTGTCCTCAACGTCGAACACGGCTGGAACGTCTGGGCGGCGAGCCTGGTGGCCGTGCTCGTCGCACTACTGTGCGGCGCGGTCAACGGATTCCTGATCGTCCACCTCGGAGTCAACACCATCGTCGTCACGCTGGGGATGGGCACCCTACTGCTCGGTATCGGGCTCTGGATCAGCAACCTAACGCCGATCAGTGGGCTGAGTACCAGCTTCTCAAAAACCTCGCTACTAGACATCGTAGGATTACCTATAAGTTTCTACGAAGGCATTCTTCTCATGGTCGGTTTCGCCTACGTACTGATGATGACGCCACTCGGGCGGAACATGCGGTTCGTTGGAGCGAACCGTGAGGTGAGCAGGCTGGCGGGCATCAGAGTCAACCGCATACGCTTCGGCGCCTTCACGGTCGCAGGAGGCATCACCGGTGTCGGCGGGGTGCTGGCCGCCGCCGCCACCGGAGGGTTCGACCCGACGGTCTCCCAGAGCTACCTTCTGCCGACGTTCGCCGCGACCTTTCTCGGTACCGCGATTCTGCAGCCGGGGCGCTTCAACCCGCTCGGAACGCTCATCGCGGTCTACTTCCTCGCCACCGGAATCCTGGGCCTCCAGCTGCTCGGGGTCGCGGGATGGGTCTCCAACGTCTTCTACGGTGGCGTCCTCGTGATCGCCGTCACGATTTCTACTCTGCTGCACGCCCGGTCCAGGTGACTAGCCCCCGACTCGCGGTCACAGCCGCGAGTGAGTATTGAGGGACAATCGATGATGTTCATGAGAAGCGCACCGCAGCAGGCCAAGCGGCGCAACAGACAGCGAAAGTGCGTCTCCGTGGCGATATTAGCCGGCACAATGTTACTTGCCGCATGCGGCTCCTCGGATCCGGCGGACGGTACCGACTCCTCCACCTCCCCAGGGGCTGGCACCGGATCGGTGTCGGGCGGCGACCTTGCCGCCACGGTTGCGGACCTGAGCGACCGGGACCTGAGCAATCCGATCCCGACGGAGCCGATCAGCAGGGTCGACGAACTGCATGGCAAAAAAGTCTTCTACATTCCGATCACACAGCAGGCACCACAGTTCGCCGTGACGGGCCGGACGCTGACAGCGGCGCTCGGCGCGGCGGGTCTCACGGTGCAGATCTGTAACGGCAACTCCAACCCGTCCGACATCACCGCGTGCGTCAACCAGGCGGTCGGCGCGAATGCGGGCGCCATCATCACCGATTCGATCCCGTACGCCCTGGCCGCCAACGGCTTCGCGGCGGCGCAGGCGAAGAAGATCCCGGTCCTGATCACGGATCAGATTCCCGATCCCGCGCACAAAACGGGCCCCCTGCTGGGCTATCTGGAGGGAGCCGGAAAGACGCAGCTGAGGGCCATCGCCGACTGGGTTATCGTCGACTCCGGAGGCAAGGCGAAGGTCGTCATCAACGCGAGCACGGACTCCCCGTCGACCCAGGCCTACATTGCCACCGCGCAGGAGGAGTTCAGCGCGCACTGCCCGGACTGCAAAGTGACGCTGAACAAGATTTCTTCGGCGAACTTCCCGCTGATCGCTTCGTCGACGAGCTCGGCCATCCTGGCGAATCCCGGGGTCAACTACGTGATCTCCGAGTTCGAGCAATATCTGCAGCCTACATCCACCGGTGTGCAGCAGTCCGGCAAGGCCACCTCGGTCAAGGGCGCATCCACGGCCGCCCAGATCAACGGCCTGCAGATGCTCGAATCAGAGAAGTTCCTGCACGCGGACGTCGGTCAGGCCTCGGCCTACCAGGGCTGGGCCGACGCGGACGCGGTACTGCGGATGATGCTCGGCGAGACTCTCCCCGAGTACGAGATCCCCATCCGCCTGTTCACCCGGGAGAACGTCAAGGAGCTCTCGATCACCAGCCAGGCGGAGGCTTCCGGAGAGTGGTTCGGCCCGACCGACTTCCCGGCCCGCTTCAAGACCCTCTGGGGACTGAGCTGAGGTGACGACGATGACACTGACGTCTGGAACGGACGCGGACGAGTCGACCCAGCCGCTACGACTGCGGGTTGAGCGAGTCTCAAAGACCTTCGGTAGAAGCTGTGCCCTGCACGATGTATCGCTGGACCTGCGTCCCGGCGAAATCCACGGGCTGGTCGGTCAGAACGGCTCCGGGAAGTCGACCCTCGCGAAGGTCCTGACGGGCTACCACGCCCCGGACCCCGGCGCGCGGGTCCTCGTCGACGGCGTGCCCCTGCGCTTACCCATCCGACCGATTGAGGCCCGAAGCCACGGCCTGGCCGTGGTGCATCAGAGCCTAGGCCTGGTGAACGACCACACCGTGGTCGAAAACCTCCGGATGGGGCGACTTCGCGCCGGCCGCTACACCCGCCGGATCCACTGGCAACGCGAGATCGACGAGGCACAGGAGGTACTCAGCCGCTTCGGTCGGTCGGTGCGCCTGGACGCCAAGGTCGGCTCGTTACCCGAGGAGGACCGCGCTACCGTGGCGATAGCGCGCGCGATCCAGGACGCGCGACGGGGCAAGGGAGTGGTCATTTTCGACGAGTCGACCCGCTCTCTGGCCCGGGAATCGCTGGAGCACTTCTATGAGCTCCTCGACGAGGTTGTGGCGACAGGAACGGCGGCCCTGCTGATCACTCACCGACTCGAGGAGATCTGCGATGCCGCCGACCGGGTAACCGTGCTGCGGGACGGCTCGGCGGTGGAGTCCGGCCTGTCCACCGCCGGGCTCTGCGAGGCCGACCTGGTGAACCTCGTACTCGGTCGTACGCTGCAGGTGCTGGACCG
Organism: Parafrankia discariae; assembly: GCF_000373365.1. Lineage (NCBI taxonomy): Bacteria > Bacillati > Actinomycetota > Actinomycetes > Frankiales > Frankiaceae > Parafrankia > Parafrankia discariae. The sequence goes on along the minus strand of NZ_KB891257.1, from coordinate 12,721 downwards.
GCCTGCGGCCCGGGCGGCGCCGCCCGGGCCGCAGGCCGCTGACAAGGCCATCACGCTGACGGGTGTGGCCGGCAAGATCGTCCGTGATGTGGACATCCGGATGGCGCCCAGAGAGGTACTGGGCGTCACCGGCCTGGCCGCCTCCGGGCACGACGAGCTTCCGTATCTGGTCGCCGGTGCCCGCCGAGCTCGGGCCGGACAACTGACGATGGGCGATGTCAGCCTCGATCTGGCGACGATCGACTGCCAGACCGCCATCGCGGCCGGCCTCGTACTCGTGCCGGAGGGCAGAGAGCACGCCGGCCTCGCGTTCGAGATCTCGGTCGCCGAGAACATCGCGCTGCCGCTGTCCCGCGGGCGCCGTGGTTCCCTGATGCCAGTCAACGTCGGGGCTGAGCGGTCTCTGGTGGCGGGCTGGATCGACGCCCTCGACGTCCGCCCTCCCGATTCCGCAATGCCGGTGGGAAAACTCAGCGGGGGCAACCAGCAGAAGGTGCTGCTCGCGAAGTGGTTGGCCATGCGACCGCGGGTCCTGATCCTGCACGAACCGACGCAGGCCGTGGACGTCGGAGCCCGTCGCACGATCGTTGAGGCGGTCCGGGCCGCAGCCGCCCAGGGATGTACCGTCCTCGTCGCGGGTTCCGACGAGAACGAGCTTGCGCTGCTCTGTGATCGGGTCCTGGTGTTCCGTGATGGTCGTGTCGCGGAGGAGCTGACCGGCGACATCACCACAGATGCGATCATTACCGCTACCTTCGCCTCCGGAACCCGCCGGGCACTTCGTCCGTCGTCGCGAGCGGAGAACGGTGTTACGACCGGTGTCGTGGCTGGTGTCGCCACCGGCTCCGACTAGCGGAGCGGGCGCCACTTCCCACGGACTCATGTCGCCGGCCGCAGCCCATGTCCCTGCCGCGGCCGGCGAGGCCCGGTCCCTGTGGTCGGGGCCGGCCGGATGACCGCGGTGCCCGGTTCCGCCACGGGAAGAAAGGACACGTCCTGTGGATCGTATAACCGTCATGCGAAGTTTCGTCCGGGTGGCCGAGGAAGGCAGCTTCAGTCGCGCCGCGCGTAGATTGAATCTGTCCGGATCGCTTGTCTCGCGGCATGTGGCGGAGTTGGAAAAGCAACTTGACATCCGACTGGTGAACCGCACGGCACGGGCGGTGACCCTGACGGCCGCGGGCCATCGTTACCGTGACTTCGCTGACCGCATGCTCCACGAGCTGGATGCCGAAGACGCCGCGCTGCGTGGACTGCGGGAGCGGGCCGAAGGACCTCTAGCGGTCATCTGCCCCAAATGGATCGGCAATCTCGACCTCGGCGAGGCGATCGCCGACTTCGCTGTCGACCATCCGAAGATCCATGTCCGGTTCGAGGTGGGAGGTATGTCCGACCGGACCTTCGACTTCCTCGACCAGGGATACGACGTCGCCTTCCACACAAGGGACCTGCGCGACTCCACGATGTTGATTAGAAAGCTCGCCGACATCGAGTTCGTCCTCTGTGCGGCTCCGGGGTACCTTGCGGCCAGCCCACCCCTGAAGGACCCGCGCCAACTCGCCGAACATGATTGCCTGGTACACATTAATGACCCGATTTGGCATCTGCACGGAGTCGGACAGGAGGTTCACTTCAGGGTGCCGACCGCCGTCTACTCCTCGAACAGCTACATGACATTACGCAAGGCGGCGGTACGGGGTCGTGGCCTCGCTTTGATGCCGGTCCGGACAGTCTCCGCCGATATTCAGGAAGGGCTGCTCGAACGCGCGCTCCAGGACTACAGCGGCCCCGCGCGGTCTCTGTACGCGGTGCATTCTCCCGGCGCGCACACCCTGCGCAAGGTACGTGTCTTTCTCGACTACATAACCGCCTGGTTCACCCGAAATCCGATGACTGTGCAGTAACGCTGGTCGGCTGCTCCGGCCGGGAGCGATGTGCCGCCAGCGCACTGTCTACCCACGTGCCACGAACCCGGTACTGACGGTGGCCGTTCGGCGTCAGGTCGAAGCAGACTGGCCGGTGGAGCACGGCGACCATCATAAGGCCAGATCATCCGGGCACACCCGACCATAGATGAATCATTAGAGTTCGCCGGACGCACGAACAGGCTGCTGGTCCTGCGTTCGAGTTGGTCATACGCTCGCAACACAGGCATGAGGTGGGACCGCCCCGCCCGTGCAACCAAGGAGCACAGCACTGTGACGATCATGCGTATCGAACGTGCCGTCTACGCGGTCGATGACCTGCCAACCTGCATCAGGTTCTTCGAGGATTTCGGCCTGACCTTGGAGAACCAGTTCGAGGAATATGCGATCTTCACGACGCTGAGCAACCAGGTCGTCGAGCTTCGCCTGAGCAGCGACCCGACCCTGCTGCCTCCCCTCGAACCTGGACCGACACTGCGAGAGCTCGTGTGGGGCGTCAGTGATCTAGGCAGTCTCGAGCGGCTGATCGAGGATCTGCGCACCGACCGCCACGTCACCGTTGATGCTGACGGTGTCGCGCACACCATCGACGAGACCGGATTCGGCCTGGGGCTCGCCGTGGCCGCGCGGAAGGCACCCGAGGTTCCTGACGTACCGTTCAACCGCCACGGCGCCGTGCAGAGATGGAACCACTCAGTCAATCTGCCGATTCGAGTGCGACCATTGCGTATATGCCATGTGGCCTGGAATATTCCGAAAGAAGGCCGGGAGAATGCCGTCGCGTTCTATCGCGACCGGCTCGGATTCCATATCACGGACCAGGTGTTGTCGATGGGCACATTCATGCGGGCCGAGGGAGACGCCGACCAGCACACGCTACTGCTCTGCCACCGCCCGGACCGTGCTGGTGTCAACCACACCTCATACGAGGTCAGTGGCTTTGATGACGTGATCCTCGGCGGCAACCAGATGATCGAAGCCGGCTGGCGGGAAGCCCGGCGGCTCGGCCGTCACACTGTCGGGTCGAATGTCTTCCGTTTCGTCCATGCCCCGTGTGGTGGCCGGGTGGAATATGCCGCCGACATGGACCGGGTCGACGAGGCGTACGGCATCCGGGTGCACGAGGTCACCCCACCACACCACCTCTGGACGCTGCAGACCAACAGGGAGAGCGGAGAATGACGACACGGACGGTCACGCCTCAGGGAACAGAGGGCGACCCGGCCCGGCCTGAGTACCCGGATCTCGCCATGTACATCGACGGGCAGTGGACCGGAGGCGGCGGCAGCCGGCGTGAGCCGGTGGTGAACCCGGCTACCGGGCTTGAACTCGGAGCTGTTCCGCTCGCGGAGGCAGCCGACCTGGACGCCGCTCTCGCGGCAGCCGCGCGCGGCTTCACGCTCTGGCGGGACATGCCCGTGGAGCGGCGCTCCACGATCCTGCACCGTGCCGCGGATCTGCTGCGCGAACGCGCGGACCAGATCGGGCGGGTCATGACCCTGGAGCAGGGCAAGGCGCTGCCGGAGTCAACCGGCGAGGTAAAGAGGGTCGCGACGCTGCTCGACTGGGACTGCGAGGAGGGCCGGCGTGCCTATGGGCGCATCATCCCTACCAGCCCAGGGGAGACGCTAAGCGTCGTACGCGAACCGGTCGGGCCGGTCGCGGCCTTCACGCCATGGAACTTTCCGGCGGGCAGCCCGATGCGCAAGATAGCCGCAGCGCTTTCCGCCGGCTGCTCCATCGTGATCAAAGCCTCCGAGGAAGTGCCGGCCACCGCATGCCTGTTGACGCGCTGCTTCGAGGACGCTGGCCTACCCGGGGGGTGCTCAACCTGATCTTCGGTGTTCCGCGCGAGGTCTCCGAACATCTCATTGCGTCCCCCACCATCCGCTTCGTCGCCTTCACCGGGTCGGTACCGGTCGGTAAGCGGCTCGCCGGACTGGCCGCGGCGGTGATGAAGCCCACGATCATGGAGCTCGGTGGGCACGCCCCGGTCATCGTCTGCCCCGACGTCGACCCTGCGGCCGCGGCGGCCTCCTGTGTTCGCGGCAAGTTCGCGAACGCCGGACAGGTCTGCACCTCGCCGAGTCGGTTTTTCGTGCACGACAGCATTCATGACGAGTTCTTGGACGCTTTCGTGAAAGCCGCCGAAGCCGTCACGTTCGGCAATGGACTGCGGTCGGGGGTCCAGATGGGCCCGCTGGCCAGCGAACGCCGTCGTGACGCGGTGCGGCAGCTGGTGGACGACGCCCGTGAACGGGGTGCAACTGTGGCCACCGGTGGTCACACTCCGGACGGTCCAGGCTTCTTCTATCCCCCCACCGTGCTCGCCGATGTGCCCGAGGACGCCGCGGTGCTGTGCGAGGAACCATTCGGCCCGGTGGCACCAGTGATCCGTTTCGGCGATCTCGACGAGGCGCTGTCGCGGGCCAACGCGCTGCCCTACGGCCTCGCGGCATACGGTTTCACGTATCGGGCCGATCTCGCTGCCAAGCTCACGCGTTCCTTCGAGGCAGGCATTCTGTCCATCAACCATGTGGGTGGGTCTGTTCCACAGGCCCCGTCCGGTGGGTACAAGGAGAGCGGCTACGGCCGCGAGGGCGGCCCCGAGGGGTTGGACGGTTATCTGGTTACCAAGCGTGTCTCCCACCGGATGACGATCTGATGCGCTGGTGTCGATTCCAACGGTCGGACGGGCCCAGATACGGCCTTATCGACGGCGATGGGGTGTGTCCTGTGGACGGCAGTCCGTTCGGTGATTTTTGGCCGAGAGCCGAGCGACTGCCCCTGGAGAGTGTGCACTTCCTGCCGCCGGTGGTGCCGCCGACGTTCTTCTGCGTGGGTCTCAACTACGCCAGCCATATCCAGCATGCCCGCGAACGTGGGATGGCAGCGGCGGTGATTCCCGAACGTCCGGAGATCGGATATCGGGCCAACAGCGCGCTTGTTGGACACGGCACGCCGGTCGTCAGGCCCGCCGACTGCACGGGCCGGTTCGAGGCGGAGGGCGAGCTGGTCGCCGTCATCGGCCGCCGGGTGCGCCAGTGCTCGCGGCAGGAGGCGGTGGACGCGGTGTTCGGCTGGACCATAGGCAACGACGTCAGCGCCCGGGCCTGGCAGAAAAGCGACCGAACCCTGTGGCGCGCGAAGAACAGCGACACCTTCAAGCCGATGGGGCCGTGGATCGAAACAGATATCGATCCGATGACCTCCCGCACGATTATCGACCTGGACGGCGTGCCCGCCGCCGAGTTCGCAACCGGCGACATGATCTTCGACCCCTTCGACTACATCTGCGAGATCTCCCGTTATATAACCCTTGTTCCAGGAGATGTGCTCTGGATGGGAACCGAAACCGTCGTTGAGATGGAGCCCGGCAAGACGCTGAGCGTGACGATCACCGGGATCGGAACACTGAGTAACCCGGTGGAGATCGAGGCGTCGGTCACCACGGCCGAGGAGCAACTATGAGTAATCGCCCTGCCTACATCCATCATGTCAATTTTCCCACAACTGATCCCGAACGCACCAAGGAGTGGTACTCCAAGGTCTTCGGCCTGAAGGCCATCACTCCGAAGAGCAACACCAGAATCGTACTGATGACCCGCGGGAATTTCGACCTGCACTTCACCCCGGTTGATGAGATGGACCGCATGTCCCCCTATCACTTCGCAGTCGAAGTTGAGGACTGGGACGGTTTCCTCGCACATCTGGGAGAGCTCGGGGTTCGGCGCACTCGCACCATCGAGCGACCCGAGAACAATTCCAAGTTTTGCTATATACATGACCCAGACCATACGATGATCGAAATCGTCCATCACGGCAGGCGGCCGGGGCCGGGCGGCGCCCCCTCGCCCGGGCCGTCCGGCAAGGGAGCGTAACCGATGCCCTTTACAACGTCGACGGACGGTGTCCGGATCTACTACGAGGCGCAGGGCACCGGACCCGCCGTTGTTTTCGTCCACGGCTCGGGTGGCCACCACGCCGCCTGGTGGCAGCAGGTGCCACGGCTCCGTGACCGCTTCACCGTCGTCACGCTCGACCTGCGCGGATTCGGTCGTTCGGCCTCGGCCCTGGACGAATTCGACAGTCGGGCGTTCCCTGACGATATCGCCGCGGTTCTCGCGGCGGCCGAGGTTGGTCCCGCGGTGCTGGTGGGGCAGTCGATCGGCGCCGCCGCGGCGCTGAAGACCGCCCTGCGCACGCCGGTGTCCGCGGCCGGAGTCGTCCTCGCGCACTCGCTCGGCGGTATCGACCATCCAGACCTGGCCGCGCGGGTGCGCGCAGACCGTGCTGTCGCGGAGAAGCTGCCGGTTCTGGATCGCCTGCTTACGCCTCGTTTCCAGACGGATGAGCCGGCAAAAACGTTTCTGTTCCAGCAGATGGGCAGTTTCAACACCGCCAAAATGGCGGACCTGCGTAACCTCAATAGCGACGGGCCCACCATCGAGGATGTTGTCGGGTCCGGCATCCCCCTCTGCTTCCTGGCCGGGGAGAACGACGCGGTGCTGCGCCCGGACACGGTTCGGGCTGCGGCTGCGCTGATTCCGAGCGCGACGCTGGAGCTCGTCGCCACAGCGCCGCACTCGATGTACTGGGAGGCCCCGGAATTGTTCAACACTGCACTAATCCGTTTCCTGGAAAAAGCGCACGCACACGACCTCTCGGCAGCGGGAGAGTTGATATGACGCTTTCGTTCCAAGATGCCCGCGTGCTGGTTGACGGCGCCCGCGAGCACGCGTGGGAACTGGGCAAGGCGCTCAGTATCGCTGTCGTCGACTACGGCGGTTTCATCGTGCTGGTGGAGCGTATGGATGGTGCGCGGCCGATGACTCCGAGCATCGCGCTTGCGAAGGCATATTCGGCGGCCGTCATGCAGCGCCCGACCGAGATGCTGGAGAACTGGCGTCAGTCCGATCCCGTCTTCTTTACCCAGGTCGGTCGAATGGGCCAGCACCCCATCGTCGCGACGAAGGGCGGCTATACCCTCAAACGGGACGATGTGATCCTGGGTGGTATCGGCATCTCTGGTGGAAGCCCGGACGAGGATCAGAAGATCTGTGAAGCCGTTGTGACCGCGGCAGGCTTCTCCGTCGACTTTCCCGCCTGGGCCGGAGCGCGTAAGGAGACGAGTACCCGTGGCTGACGACTTCAAGTACCACATCGATCATCATGCGAGCCTTGTCCCTCCGCCGGAGCTGGTCGACGCCCGGGCCGCACGCCTGCGCGACACCCTCGACGACGCCGGGCTGCGAGCCGTCGAAGAGGCTGCCGTCATCGACGGCCTGCGCATGCAGCGACGACTCGGCCTGACCGCGTTGAGCGACGGCGAGTTCCGCCGTCGCAATCACCTGGCGGTGACCTACGACGCGATCGCGGGTTTCGGTGCGACCCCGCAACCCGGCGCGGCCCTTGCTGACCTCGTTGGTCCCCTGCACGCACCGGAGATCCGTCAGCTTGACAGGTCACCTGCCGGAGGCGGTCGGCTGACCAAGTACGAGACCGACTTCCTCCTTGCGTCCGCCGACCGTCCCACCCTGGTCGCACTGGCGTCGCCCGGTTTCCTCGCCGAGTTGACTACACAGACCGTGGACGTGTCGGCAAGCGGCGCGGAGCTAGCTCGGATCCTGCGCGACGAGATCGCCGCCATGGCCGCCGACGGCATTCGGTACGTTCTGCTCCGCAACCCCGCCTACACCTTCCTGCTCACCGAGCCGGGGCGGGAACACGCACGCGCGCTTGGCATCGATCCCGAGTCGACGATGGACCGGATGCTGGAGGCGGACGCGCAGGTCCTCTCCGGGCTGGAGACACCGGCGGAATTCCGCGTCGGGCTCGACATCACCACCGCAGGCGCCGCCAGCGGCGGCTACGATGTCGCGGCGGTTCGGCGTTTCGGCGCTCGTTTGCCATTCGACCGCTTGTGCGTGGAATTCCCCGCCGAGCTTGGCCGTCGTTTCCCGCTCGGCGAGCTGCCCCCCAGCACAGTAGTTTCCCTCGGCATCGTCGACGTCAGCGATCCGGAGTTGGAGTCGGTGGAAGAGCTGGTCGGCCGGATCGACGACGCGGCCACCATTGTGGACATTGACAACATCGCGATCTCAACAAATGGAGGATTTCACGCGGCGCGGCAGCCGCCGAGCGCCGCGACCCAGCGCGCCAAGCTGCAGCTCGTTGAAATGGTCGCGCGCTATTTCTGGGGCAACGAACTGTAGGATGCCGAGCCGTAGGCCAGTTTAAGTTCCTCTCGCATGGAGGCGACCATGAGTGACACCCTGGAGGCGCACGCCACAGTGAAGACACAGGCCGCCGCCCGCTACGTCAAGCAGTTGGCGTCGCATCTGGGGCGGCGAACCGAGCCGGTCGAGGGGCCCGAAGGCACCAGCCTGCTACTTGGCGGTGGCAGGTGCCTTCTTGTCGCAACCGAGGAGACCCTCATCTTGCGCGCGAGCGCGCCCACGAGCGGGGATCTCGAACGAGTCAAGAATGTTGTTGGTGCGCATCTGGAACGATTCGGGCGGCGCGACGACCTCACTGTCCACTGGAGCTAAAGGCTGTTTCGTAACCCGGATGCCGGGGCCCGGGTGCGCTGGTGGATCATGCTGGGGTGCAGGTCATCTCCGCTGCCGACCCTCAGTGGATCTTCCCGTTCACCGGGTCGAAGCCGGCCCAGTTCCGCCGGCTGGTCCGTCTCGTCGCCCAGCCCGGCGGAGACCGGATCGCTGACGGGCGGCCGGGACGGCCCCGTGGGCGCTGCCCTTGTCCGACCGGGTGCTGCTGGTCGCGGCCTACTAGCGTAGGAACCTGACCCTGTGCCAGATCGCCCCCGCTGTTCGGGGTGTCCTACTCGGCCGCCTACCGGGTGATCGACATGATCGGTCCGCTACTGGCCCTGGCCCCGGCCAAACGACGCCCCCGTGACCAGATCGCGATCGTGGACGGCACGCTCATCCCGACCCGCGACCACACCCTGGCCGCCCCGTCGAAGAACTACCGGTCGAGGGTGTCCCGCAGCTCCGGGGCGGTCAGAATCCGCTCGACATCGCGTACATCGGCGTCGAGGTAGACGGTGCGGCCTTCGGGGGTGCCGGTCAGCAGCGCCCGGGCGTGGGCGAGAACGAGCGGGTCGTTGCAAGTCGGGTTGTACACACGTCGCTGGGCCCCAAGTGCCCCCGGGTCACGCATCCCCGTACCCTTGATGTCTGCGCACGGGGATCGGCGCTCACCTCGTCTCACTACCCGATCCCGCGATAGCCTCCCAATCAAGATCCAATCCAGGAAGAGACTTGATTGGCGTCTATCCTAAATAGATCACGCGGGGTGCCGAAATCGAGAAAATATCGCATGCCATTGTCGTAGGCACACAGAAGCCCTCGACTTGCGAGCGATGGAAGAATCGTCGAGTAAAGATCGAGTGCGAGTCCCGACCGATACTCACTCATTAAGCTTTTTGTTAGCCAGAGAACGCCCGTGCTACTTCCTCTCCATGCGAACACGGGTGGGGGCTCCGGTTTCGGTGAAGCTTCGAGCGTCGCGATGACTAACCCGCCGTCATCGACATACCATGCACCCTGATTAGGTGCGTCCGTACGCCGGGTAAGCACGATTATCCCGCCTTCATCGTGCCCCTCGCTCCGCGCGAGCAGGTCCGTTAAGTCAAGATCAACAATGGTGTCACCGTTCCAGACAATGAAGTCTTCTCCCGCTAATTCGTGGAGGCACTCTAGAAGGTCTGAGCCAGTACCGCGCTGCCCAGTAGACACGAAACGGAGGTGACGCGAATATTGATGACCTGAAAAGTGATCGCAAATAACGGCGGCGCGATGGTGGATAGCCACAACGACAGGCCGCAATCCGGCGCCGATCAATCGGCCTGCCAGATGTTCAAGATACGGCCTACCAGCGACCGGAATCATGGTCTTTGGAATGCGGGTACCAAGCTCGCCTAAACGACTACCCGGTCCGGCAGCTAGAACGACCGCGCCCGTCATTCGTTATCGCCGCGCAAGAGCGCTTGGCGTCGTGCAACAAAAACCTCGTGACTATCCTCGCTAGAGGAGTCGCAGTGTACACGACGATACAAGTCAAAAGTCATCACTTGAATTTCAGTAATACCGAAAGGGGCCTTGCGGTTTAGGTGGATAGCCTGATCGTATCGCTCCGTCGTTGCTGCGGATAGCCCGGCGTGGTCACGTCGACGGTAATCACGCCATGGCGCGAACTGAAGTTCCCCGTGTCGGAGAAGAAGTTCGGAAGGATCCGGCGTCAGCCAAAGTTCAGCGCAGCATCCAGCAGCGGTTTCGAGGGCCTCCACAGATGCCACTACAAGCCGATATCCCCACACGTCGAGCATGACACGCAGGGGCTCGCCGAAACGCCGCATCTTTGCTATAACCGATTCATCGTCTTTGAGACGAGCATCTACGATCACCATATCCGACTCGATACGGCCATACCCGGCCATCACTTCTGGATGATCGTGGGGCAATACTGCGTTGTGCCCATTCTCGGTAAGGTAGCGCACGAGATCATCTCTGCCCGAATCGAGTAGCGCTTTCCGTCTATCTCTTGTGGATATCAGGTGATCGAGAACTCTTACATAATCGCTGTCCGTTAGAGGAGCGAGGTCGGGCAGGCTAGACACGATGTGGCCTCTCTTCCACGGTAGATCCGCTGGCCCTTAACCAGCCGATACCGCTGAAATTCGTCGGCGGATAGTTCGTCAACACTACGATACGCGAGAGTCAGGACGGTACGGGGCCCGCTAGCCGACGCCCCAGCGCCCGCATGGTACAGCTGTCCGTGCATCAAGATGACGTCTCCTGCTGACGCCGGGACTGGCACTGCTTGTTCACTAAGCATCGAATAAACAGCCGATTGATCCAACCACGTTCCTCCATTATTGGGTGCGCCGGTGGACGGCCAGAGATGACTTCCTGGGATCACTCTTGTAGCAGATTCAAGGTCGGTGCAGTCCGAGAGATAAACGAGGACCGTGAGTATACTTCGGCTCCATTGCAGTACATCTCTGTGTAGTCGATCAACCCGGGGTGAACGATAAACACTCAGATGATTGTGTCGGTTCTCAACCAGCTCGATATGCGATCCGATGATCGGAACAAGCCTGCTAATAAGAGGATCGGAAGTCGCAGCAGCGAGAAACGCAGAATCCGTTGCTACGGCATGGTTGATCCGCATCGAATCAGGCCGGTTCACCACATGATCATCGTGCGCGATCGCGCCGATGCGGTCCGCAATCCCGCAAAGATTATCGCACTCCTCCGAGCCTATGACGCCAGGTACACGGAGATACCCAACGGCATGGAAAAAGGTAGTCGCGGCATCCATTTTTCCTCCGAGTCCCCTTGCTTGCTAGACGCTCGCTCACACAGCTTCGCCGTAGCCGTAATTGGAGCTACTCAGACTCTAGTTTCTCACAGGGGACGATCTGAAAACCTGCCTCTTCGAGACCGGAAGTCACATACAGCGCTACCTCGCCGCCGTTCGCTTCGCTCTCGGCAGCGTCAGCGTCAGCTAGAGCATCCATAATTGCCACAGCGATCGCCGCGAAATTGTCCATCAGTAAGCGTCATCCTTCGTCGACAAAGCGAGAGTCAAGCCCTAACGGCGATGCTGTTCCACCCGAATAGGGACCTGATTCGTCGGGGCCTCCGATTGGCTCGGGCCCGTATTGACGAGCCTCAACCACACCATGGACAACCGTTCGTCCACCCGCGCAATCCGCGCGAGCGCGGTTCTACCTCTCCGATCTTCACACGGAAGTACCACTTCGGGGGTAGCAAGGAACCGAGCGGGGACAGCGTCAATGGAACACCTAATCACTCCATCGACGGTAGCACCGTCGAAGTCCACCAGAATCCGTGACATCTCGCCATCCGGACGTCCCCTAAGAGGAAATGAGCCGGCTCTCTGCATTGAATCTACGGCCGCCCGCAGATCCTGCACAATGCTCAGTGCGCGGCGCGTTTCTTGGCTAAAGTGAGCCAATTCGGCATCCGTGATCGGCAGACTGTAACCGTACTCCGCCAGATTCACACTGGCGTTTCGCAGGATGCGATGAGCCGAGTCCAGTTCGACACGTAGCAGCGTACGCAGCGTCTCGCTCGTAGGGGGCATCGGATTCTTCCTCTTCAGTTAGATGAAACTTCTTTCGGCGATCATCGCTATCGGCGATAGAGACGAGTGAACGGGATAACGTATCCTTCCCCGCCGTACCTTCTAGCCACGTATGCCGCCGCGAATCGTGACTCGCAAAAAGGTCCGGTACCGCCTTCAGCAGTCTTACCATCCGAACCAGTACGGGCGGCAAGGTAGAGCCGTTGTGCCCGACGCCAACCGGGTTCGGCGGGGTTATCTGGCCGAGCAAGGCGCTGAATCTCAGACAATAGATCTCGCCGGGTAACCTCGTACGGCTGTTGCTCCGGCTCACTCATCCCGATTCCGCCGGGTGGACAATGGACGGTCGGGCCTGAGGATCCAACTCAGGCTGTTCCGCTACGCGGAGCATCGAGCCTTTTCAGAGTTGCTTTGCCTGAATCGTGGGAACGTTCCATCTCGCGCGCATGAAGGAGCCGCCGACGGGCGACCCGGAGGCCGGAAGTTGTCCGGACGCTGTCGGTCCGGACATGAGAAATAGAGAAGCCCTCGGTAGATCACAGGATGCCTAATCACCGTGACCTTGACCGAGGACTTCCGTTGCTAACCTACCCTGGCGCCATCATCCTGCCCGAGTCGACCCTGGAGTTCCTGGCCGCGCTGCTGGCCGACGACCGCGC